>JACDAH010000326.1 GCA_013695505.1 Chloroflexota bacterium
TGGTGGACGCGAACGACCGACGCGGGTCGCGACGGGGGTTGCGCGCTGGGTGTCAGCATGCCACACCCCGATCACCCGCCGGTTCACCCTGTGCGCACGGCCCGCGTCGCCAGCGGCCGGGAGCACCACGCCACCCAGACTCCTACCGGCCGTTTCCGGTAGCCGCATATCGATGTACCCCGGGCCGCCCGACGTTGAGGCGGCCCCGCGGTGGGCGACGGAGCCAGCGGCTCGGGCCGGATCGACGTTCGAGATGGGACGATCGAAGTCGACCCTCAGCCGACCTGGTGCGTCGCCGCCGCCACGAAGAACGGCAGCAGGGTCGCCCAGCCGCCCTGGTTGCGATCGCGCCAGTCCTCTCCGCAGGCGCCGAGCGCCTCCCAGCCGCGGTGCTCGATCTCGACCCGCGTCGTGCCCTCCCCCACGGCGATGAACCGGACGTCGACGTCGGTCGCGTCCGCGCGATCTCGGCGGAGGTGCCACAGGTAGCCGAACCGCGCCGGTGGCTCCCAGACCGTGACCTCGCCCCATTCGTGCTCGACCCCACTCATCGTCCGCTCGAAGATCCGGCCGCCTGGTCGCGGCTCCAGGATCACCGCAACGTCGTCGGTGCCGGTCACCGTGTGATCTGCCGGCCACCAGCGATCGATATCGGCAGTCCAGACGGCAAAGGCGCGGTCGACCGGACAGGCCACCTCGAAGGTGAACCGGATCGGCTCGATCACTGATGTGGCTCGTCGCCGACGCTCGTCATTCGGCGTCGACCGGCCGGCGGCCGGCGGGGGGCCGACTCGTGTTCTCGGCAACGAGTTGGAATCGTGCGGCGGACTCGCCCCAGACCCGGTCCAGGTACGCCCGGACGGCCTCGAGGCCCTTGTCGTGGAGGCGGTACATCCGGCGCGTCCCACGCGGCTCCTCGATGACGAGCCCGGCCTCCTTCAGCAGCCGCAGGTGGCGCGACACGGCCGGCCGGCTGATCGGCAGCGCATCGGCGAGCTCGCGCACGGATCGTCCCTCCGCATCAGCCGACCCGAGGAGCTCGACGATCGCTCGCCGGGTCGGGTCGCCGAGCGCCTCGAATGGGTCGCCGGCTGGCGCCGTTGCCGCGGCCATCGCGCTACCTGGCCGGAGGGACGGCAACGAAGCGCGCCGTCACTTCGCGCGGACCTGGTTGTTCTTCGCGTCGTGGGTCAGCTCGACCAGCCCGAGTGCCTCGAGCAGCGGCGGCAGGTAGACGCCGAACCGACCGCGGAGCCCCTTCTTGAGGCCGTACCAGCCACCGCGCGGGTTGTCCTCCGATCGGCCCCACGCCTCGACCGATCCGTCCGTCGCCGGCTTCTGCTCGTCGGCGCCACCGAGCGGCATCCAATCACCATGCGCCTTGAGCATTGCGTGGAGCTCGTCGATCGCGCGAGCGTCATACAGCAGCCTGGTCCCGCCGACCTGGCAGACGATCGTCGGCGGATCAGACGCGTCGTCGCGGTACATCGTGTATTCGGAGGTGCCGGGTGGGGTCTTGAGAACCCACGGGTCGTCCTTCGTTCCGGTGCCGGTCGCCATCGTGACGTCTCCCTCGCGAGTTTCGTGGGCCCGATCGATCCGCATCCCCCGATCGGTAATCAAGACGTTACCGTAACCGATCCGTGACCGATTGACACGGGTCATTCGGTGGGGAACGAACGCCCATCGAGCGCAGTCCATTGCGGGACCGTCTAGGATGCCGTGGTGACCGAGCCATCGACCCCTGTCGCCGCGACGCTCGTCGTGGAGGACAACCCCGAGGAGTCGCGCTACGAGGCGTGGTTGGGCGACCGGATGGTCGGCATCGCCGAGTACGAGCTGGCCGACGAGGCGGGCCCGATCGTCTTCGTCCACACCGAGGTCCTGCCCGGTGCGGAGGGCATGGGTGTCGGGCGGGGACTCGCCCGCGGCGCCCTCGACGACGTCCGGCGGCGCGGTCTCCGCCTCGTGGCGGAGTGCGAGTTCATCGCCGGCTTCCTGAAACGCCATCCCGAAGACGCCGACCTGATCGTGACCTAAGGTCCGCCCGGCGGGCAGCGCGCGCGCACCGCCACCGCCCCGCGTCCTGCCGAGCCAGGCGACGAGTGGCAGGAGCAGCATCGGCACCTCGAGGAACGAGTACAGGGCGCCGCCGCCGCGCGAGTTGAGCACGGACGTCAGCCAGTCGGCCCAGAGCGACCCGAACGGCAGGCTCAGGACCACGACGACCGCCAGCCCTACCCACCACGACCGCCGCGTGACCCCGAACAGAGCGAACGGGGCGAGCGACGGCTTGAGCAGCACGAACGGACCTGCAAACCGCGACGACCCGACGACCGCGAGCGCCATCGCCGCCATCGACCACATGACCGGATTGCCGGTCCAGATCTTCAGCAGCGACGTCGGGTTGGCGGCGCACAGCGCCAGCAGCGGCCAGACCACCGGGCGCGGGCGAAGGGCGATGATCGCCCAACCGGTGATGGCGAGCGGCACGACCCACCAGGCGAACGCAGTCAGCGTCCGCGGCAGGGCTCCGTCGAGCGCCGCGAACGGGACGAACAGCCACAGCCCGACGGGCGGATACAGCACGTCGCCGGCCCGGATCTCGTACGGACCGGCGAGCTGGTACGGCTCGAAGAACGGACCTCCATGCAGCCACCGGCTCGTGGCGTCGCGGTAGAGCGCGAAGTCCACCCCGAGTGGCTGTTCGAGCGGGTGTGGCACGAGCAGCACGAAAGCGATCGGGATGAGGAAGACGCCGGCCGAGGCGATCGCGGCGGTCCGCCGGTCGATCGAGGGCAGCCGGTCGACGAGGCCTTCGATCGTGAGCGCCAGCCCGGCCAGCGCGGCAAGGCGGAACGAACGATCGGTATGCATGGGCCCATGATGCAGTGCCGCGAGCTGAACATTCTGTGATCCCGCGCCGGTCAGGGCTCTTGATTTCGGGCAATCCTTGCGTGGTCTATTGACACGTCGTTTCGACGTGTGCAGGCTACCTGCATGGAAGGACGATCCAAGCGCACCTATCGCCTCAGCCGGCGCGCGCAGGCGCGGGTGCGCGAGTTGACCGGTCGATACGAGGTTGCCGGCTCCCAGGACGCAGTGGTTGAGCTGGCGATCGACCGGCTCTTCCGGGAGGCAGAGAGCCAGGTCGAGAGCGGCGTCTGGGCGGAGGCGGCAGCCGATCCGGAGTTCCGAGCTGAGGCGGACGCGCTCGCTCGCGAGTTCAGCGACACCGAGACCTGGCCCGCCTGATGGCACTCGTCGAGCGCTGGTCGATCGTCATCCTCGACCTCGACCCGGTCGTTGGCCACGAGCAGGCCGGCCAGCGTCGGGCGCTCGTCGTCTCGTATGAGCCGTTCCATCGATCGGGGCTCGCGACGGTCTGCCCGATCACGACCCGGCGCACGCGATATCCGGGTGAGGTGTCGATCGCGGCGGGTACGGCGGGTCAGACCATGGACGGCGTCGTGCTCGTCCACCAGGTCCGGACCGTGGACATGAGGCGGGTCACCGCGTCGGCCATCGGTGGGACCGCGCGGGTCCTTGACGACCCGCGCATCCGGCGCGATGTTCGTCGAGCACTCGCCCACCACCTCGGGCTCGATCTCCCGGCCGCCGCCGACGGAGCTGCCTGACCGTTCTCCCGCGTATGCCTGACGGTTGCGATGTCGACCGTGGCGCCTTCGGACGCGCCCGACGCGAGCGGCCTGATGACGACGGTCGTCCAGGTGGTTTCGTCCTCGGGGTGGCCGTCCTCGGCAGCGTCTTCCTGTCGCTCGCGAGTGCCGGACTGGCGGCGGCTCCGACGAGCGCGGCGCTCGCTGACGCCACGGCGAACGCCCTCGGGTGGACGCTCGGGCTGGCGATGGTGGCCGTCACGGTGTCCGCGCTCGCGGGGCTGGTCCTGGTCCGTGCC
>JACDAH010000383.1 GCA_013695505.1 Chloroflexota bacterium
GGCTAACGTCAGATCGAGTGCTCCCACGGGCACGCTGTCGATCAGGACCCGGCGCGTCACTCCCGGACTGGGCAAGCGGATCCAGCCGGACCCATCCAGGACCCAGAAGTCACGCTTGTCGCCCACAAGCTCGAACGCGCCGCGCGGCTCTGGGCTACCCCACCCGACGGGTACTGGCCGGTCGAAGGAAGAGGCGGCGAGGAGGTTGATGTTGCGATGGACGACGATTGCGACGGGAACCGCGATGACGGCGAAGGCGATCCCCGCCGTCATCAGGAGAAGCCTTCGCGACATGCCGCGTGAGCGCTTCAGCGCGGATTCGGCGACGAGCCGGCTGGTCCGAAAAGATGGGCGGATCATGAGGCACCCGGATCGAAGATGCTGAACACCGCGCTGAGCCCGGCTGACTCGAGCGGGAACTCCTGGAGGACCGTGCGTCGAGAAAGATCGTAGGCAGCGATATGCGTTCCGGCGTCACGCCGAAAGCCGTGGATAACCCAGCCCACGTTCTCGCGGAACTTCGTCGGTCGGATGCGCGAGAATCCAGCCCACAACGTCGTGCCGTCGATGAGGATCCCGCGACACCATCCCAGTCGGGTGTCGGGCGGATGGAGCGTCGCGAGGTCGACGACATCGACCACCTGAAGGGTCGTGGTGTCCGCGATCACGACTTTGCCGTCCACCGTCGTGAAGTACACATGGCCGGCCTGAACGAGGCCGTCGTGGAGTCGCTCGAGGCCGATCTCGATACGTCGTGACGGGTCGGCCAGCGATATGGCGTCGCGAAACTCGAACCGCGTGGCCCATGGTTCGTCTCCGATGTAGAAGACGTGGTTCGGATGCGCAAGATGCGGTTTCGTCGACTTGATGCGTCGGTAGTCGGTCTCGCGCGAGAATCGGTCCCATGGATCCTGATCGGTGACGTTCCACTCGTGAACCACGTCTCCAGCGAGGGTGACTTCGAGGACCATATCGAGACCCGTGTTCGCAATCAGGAGGTTGCCGGCTGGCGTCGGGCGGACATGGTGGACGTCATTGAACAGGGGCAGGGACACGTACGCGGTCTGGGCAAGCGTCGTGGCATCAAGGACGATGGCCTCGGTCTGGGTGCAGAGGTACAGGTGCCCATCGGACAGCGTGCCGCTCTTGAACAGGATGGCGGGATCCTCTGCAGGACAGACCTCCGGCGGCGAGACGTACTCGATGATCCGGCTGGCAGCCCCGGTCACGCGGTCCACGGACAGCAGGACAGCCTGATCGTATTCGTACCAGTCCTGCAGCCCTGCCGCGAGGGACCGGAGCTCGCGTTGACGGCCGCCGGCGACGTACAGCGGAGCCCCCATCAGTCGACTCCTACGCGAACAGGCGGCACTTCTTCTGATGCGAGGTGCGAGGCTCGCGCGCTGCGGAGGTCGGCGGGATCGTCGATTTCGACCCAGTCATCGTCCCGGCAAGAGACGAGCTCCACGCCGATGGTGTCCGCGAGCCGCGCCACCAGGGTGTACCAGTACGCCTGATCACCGCCTGGTTCGCGAACAAGTGCTTCAACACCGTCCAGGACCGAGGCCGCGGCGCTGGCTGGGACCCGGACGATCCCCAGCGATTCGCCTGTGACCTCCGGACCGGCAAGGCCCTTTGCGATGGCTCGGAGCGACCCGTCGGCTCTCGTGGCGACCCGCACCGCATCGTCACCGAACGTCGTCCGCGGACTGTAGGCGAGGACGATCCGATCCAGTGGCCGGGCATCGAGGAGGCGCCGTATCGAAGCCCGCCCAACGATCGTATCGCCGTTGAGCACGACAAATGCCGGAGGCCGGTGCCGGAGTCCTATGGACAGGGACAGAAGCGCGTTGGTTGTGGCGTAATCGGGATTGAGGACCGTCGACAAGGGAAGCCGCGTCCGGATGGCGGCGAGTCGCGCCTCCACCAGGTCTGCACCGTGACCGACGACGATGTGGACGCTCGTGACAGCCGGGAACGCTCCGAGCGTCTCGATCTGGCGGTCGAGGATTGACACACCGGGAGCGACCTCGACGAGGCACTTGGGACGATCGCCCGCCGCGTCCAGCATTCGACGGCCACGACCGGCAGCGAGAATTACCACCTGCATCAGTCGACGTCCCGCGCACGGCTGTACGAGATCCAGTTGATGGCGATCTGCCCGGCGACCGTGGCCCCGTTCAGAACCGCCGAGACGACCAGGAACGCGATGAGGCCGGGTGGCCAGAGCAGGAGCAATGCCGCGAGGGCCAGAGTCGCACCGTAGTCGGTCAGGTGGCGGCCGAGGCCGAGGATCTGGAGTCGACCAGGGCCACCCGCCTCGAGCGCCGGAGCCGTCCCCATCAGGGCGTTGCGTTGCGAGCTGGCGAACAGCTGCAGCACACTCATCGAGACGACCATCGCCCCGAACGCCGCACCGTAGGCTTCGTCAAACTCGCTGGTTCGAACCGCAAACACCGTCAGCGACGCGAAGATGACGGTATGAGAGAGGAAATCAAGGACCTGGTCGAGCCACGCACCGAACGGACTCGATTGTCCGCGTATCCGGGCGAGCTGCCCGTCGGCGCAGTCGAGCGAGAACGCGAACTGCCAGATCACGAGGACTGCTCCCACCTCGAGGGGCGAGATCGACCGATGAGCGAACGCCACGATCGTCGCACCCGCAAGCGTCACGAGGAGGCCGCAGACGCTCACGACGTTGGGCGAGACACGCGTTGGCTCGAGCGCCAGTGCGATGAACGCGCCGATCCGGCGATTCACCCGACGAATCCACCACAGGCCAGGCGACCGGCTCGACCGGGCGCGAAGCGCCTCGCCCGCGTCCCACCAGCGACGGATCCGGGATTGCTCTGGAAGTCCTGGTCGGCGGGTTTCGTCGGTCTGCTGTTCGGGGCGGCGGAGAGTCATCCCGGCCAAAACGGGCGCGATGTTCCGGATCCGACGTCGGTCACGCCAGGTCGGGGCGGCAATTGGGCTCCTTTAACAACGACGAGCGGGGGACGGACGAGCAGAGGCCGCGAGCCCGAACCGGATCAGAGCCCGTACTTCACAGGTTCGGATGGTGTCTGTCAACCCGAAGCGCCGGCCAAACGATCATCGTTTGATCCGACGCTCGAGTTAGGACGCGGTTTGCGGTGCCGACGAGCAACGGCGACGCCTTCGGACCGGCCGCCGGTCAGGTCCGCTCGTGTGCTCCCATATCAGGTGCGGCTCCCTGCGGAACGGCGACGCCGAACAGGTCGGTGACGTAGCCCAGGACGACGGCCGCAGTCCCTCCCACATTCAAGGCTGGGCTTGTCGACTGGAGGCGAAGGTCGAGAGCGCCGAGATTGACGAACCTTGGATCGGCCTTCTTGGAGGAGGACGAGATCGGGAACCAGACCTTGGGAGCGCCGTTCGACTTCCAGTAGAGATTGTTGCCCTCGTCGAACGCGTGGTCGGCGTAGCCCACCCGATCCTCCGACCAGATGATGTTGCCGCGCATCGAGAGAATCGAGGATGAGCAGCCGCCGTAGCACTGCACGGCATACGCCTGCGATCCGCTGAGATAGACCACATTGTTCAGGACCTTGGTGCGGTAGACCGGACCGTATGTGTTCGACGATCCGCGCGTCACGACGAAGTTGGCGGTCGTCAAGCTTGATGTGACCTTGTTGTAGGCGAAGGTGTTGTCAGCGCTCGGAGTCTTGCCCAGCTCGGTGAAATTGTGGTTCTGCGCAGCCGTGTTGTGGTGGACGCTATTACGGCTGCCACCATAGATCTCGACTGCGGCTCCGTCGCGGCCCCACTGCCGAGAGCAGGTGTCGCTGCCGGAGATCGAGTTGCCAGCCACTTCGTTGTCGTTGCCCATGAGACTGATCCCAACGGCGCCAGCGTCGGAATACACGCTCGGGTCCTTCATATTGTTGCCCTTGAGAGTGTTACTCAGGATCCTGTTGTGATGTGCCCCGGCCTCGACGAGGATCCCGATGTACTGCTGGTCGGCCTCGGAATAGCGCAGCGTGTCGTACGTGGCACCCGCCATGAAACGGAATCCGACCCGCCAGCCGGTGGGCTGGTCCTGACAACCGGCGTCGTGGGAGACCGGGTCCGATCGGGTGAAGATGTCCTGGATCAACAGGTGTGAAGCCGTGATCTTGACGTTCTCATGATAGTTCTGAATTCGCGGTAGGTTCCCTGTCCCGTAGGCCCCGATCGTGATCGGGAGGGCCGATGTTCCGCTTCTCGTCAGGTTCAACGGACCCGTCCACGTACAGCCGCGCTTCAGCAGCAGGAAATCTCCCGGATTCAGGAGCGCGCCGTTCGCCTTGGTCAGGGTCCGCCACGCGCTGGAGGACGAAGCCCCGGACCAGGCATCATTGCCGCCGGAGCAGTCCACATAGCGAGTCGTCGTGGCCGCGAATACCGCTGCCGGAGCGAGGGCGACCATGAGCGCGACGGCTGTCAGTCCAGCCGATGCCGTCTGAAGACCGGGACGAGGAAGGGCAATGGCGCGAAATCGGAACCGCAATGTTCGTCTCCCTGGGGGCCCGGAGAACGGCAGGACGGCTCAGCAGTGACGATAGCCGGCCGCGCATCGTCGCCGCAGACCGGCGCCCAGGGGATTGGGTGCGCACGTCCGCGTGTCAGCGAAGCGGGTGGGAGCAGGGGCGCTGGGGCGCCGAGTGTCGACCCACCGGTCTCAGGCGTCTTCGGTTGGACCTTTGCGCCCGATCGTCGGATTAGGGGCGGCGACCGACGGGACCGGGCGGAATAGAGTCTAAACGCCTGAGCCACTCTGTGCGTCGCCGATTTAACGGACGTCGTCACCCGATGCGAGATCGATGCCGCGATCGCGTACGGCGTCCAGGATCATCAGGGCATTCTCGGTGGCGGCCGTATCGATCGTGTGGAGCAGGAGGTCAGGATCGAGCGGCGCCTCATAGGGATCATCGATTCCAGTGAATGCCTGGATTTCGCCTCGACGCGCAGCGGCGTACATACCCTTCACGTCGCGTCGTTCGCACTCGACGAGGGGCGTGTCGACGTACACCTCCAGAAACCGCGCCGCACCGATCCGAGCGCGAACAGCATCGCGGGCCGCGCGGTACGGGCTGACGGTGGCGCAGATCACGATGCCCCGGTGGCGCACGATCTCGGCCGCGACGAAGCCGATCCGCTGGATGTTGAGATCTCGATCGGCGCGGCTGTAGCCCAGCCCTTTCGAGAGATGCGAGCGCACGGCGTCGCCGTCGAGCAGAGTGACCGTGCGACCATGCTGCTCGATCAGCCGTGCGGCGACCACCGCGGTCGTGGTCTTGCCCGAGCACGAGAGTCCGGTGAGCCAGATGCAGATCCCGTCCGTCGCGGCGAGGCCTCGCTCCCCACCGGATCTCCCCACCGGTCGGTCCTTCGGTTCGACGATGTCCGTCCGCCCCGACAGCTCAGTCGCCACCATCGTTCAGGGAGCCGCGGCGCGAAGATCGTCGAAGCTCAGGGTAATCGGACCGTTGCTGGTCGTACCACTGACGTATCCCCGGACCGCAACGCCGGCGGGTCCCTGGAGGGCCGCGTCGGAGTTCGACGCCGTGGAGTTCCACGTGCTCGGTTCTGAACCCGCCAATGCCCACACTCTCATCCGGAACGTGGTCGGGTTCGCACCCAAGAACTGGGTCCGGATCCCGAGCTTGGCACCCGGCACCAAGGTGACGCCGCCCACGAGGACCTCGGATCCGAGGGCGGACTCCGTGTTGCCGATGACCTTGAGCAGCTGAGCATAGATGCGGCCATCTGAGGCGATCCGGACCTTGGCCCGGTATTCAGTTCCGATGGACGTCTGCCTGCCGGAGAGGTAAGCAAAGACGCTGCCCGATACCGGCAACTTGTCGATCGAGAGGCTCGCGCTGAGGTCTCCCTCGAGGAAAGAGACTGAGCCGAGTCGAGCCGTCCGTGTTGCGCCCGGCGACAGGACGATATTGCCGGACGCCCCATCGACGCTGAAGCTGGTCGTGCCACCGGAGAGGGTCCACGCCCCACCAGTCTCCGCGGAACCCCACGCTCCGGTAAGCGTCCGGCTGAAGGTGTCTACAGCGAACGGTGCCCCGGCCGGCGCCGGATCGATGGTCAGAGTGAAGGATTGGGTCGCATCTAGCTGAATTCCGTTGGCGGCGGTGATTGACAGTGGATATGTGCCCGCCGTACCGGGACTGGGCGTTCCGCTGATCGTGCCGCTGCCATCCCGGTTGTCGACGAAGGACACGCCCGTCGGAAGCGAGCCGGCGAGGGCCACTGTCGGCGTGGGACTGCCGGTTGCAGTGACGGTGAAGGTGCCAAACTGGCCTGTAGTGAACGTGGCAGCTGCCGCGCTGGTGATGGTGGGAGCTGCCCGCACGACCAACGAGAAGGACTGGTTCCCATCGGGATTCACCCCGTTGCTCGCCGTGAGGGTCAACGCATAGGTCCCGGCGGAACCGGCGGCCGGCGTCCCGGCAAGGCTGGCCGTGCCGTTGCCGTTGTCATTGAACGTCACTCCACTCGGCAGTGCTCCTGTCTGCCGGATCGTTGCTGAGGGATAGCCGGATGTCGTGATCGTGAAGGTCCCGGGGTTCCCGATCGTGAAGGCCACGGACGAGGCGCTCGTAAAGCTCGGGGCGGTCGGCGAAGCGGACGCAACCAGAACATTCGCCGCCAGTTCGGAGGTATTCAGGTCCGTTGCGATCTGGAGAGCGGTCACGACATCGTTTGTCGCGAGGCTTACGGGGATCGACCAGCTTCCGTTCCCTGCTGCAGTCGCCGAACCAAGGTATTGGACTGGCAGCCCATAGGCGCCCTCTGCCCGCGATGCGCGATACAGCTCAACGGTGGCGCCGGCAAGCGCCGTTCCGGACGCACCGGCATTCGTTGCGAGCAGGGTGGGCGAGTTCAGGAGGGTATTAGCACCCGTGTCGCCATCGCCCGGGTCGTTCGGATCCGGCCCGGCCACACCGAAGAGGTCAATCGCAGGGCCGTTGGTGTCGGTGATGATGTTGCGGGTCAACTTCACGTTGTAGGCAGGCGCGAGCGGACCGCCCGTGTTCGTGGTATTGAGGAGGCCGATGCCACCCGCCGCGGCGTTCCGGATCACGTTGCCCTGGATGACGTCGTCCTTCGTCCCCCACCGGATCTTCAAGCCCCACCCCGTGAGCGGCGCCGCCTGGCCCAGCGGCGAGACACCAATCGTGTTGTTCCGGACGATGTTGCGCAGGGCTGTCGGAGCCTCGACCTGGATCCCGTCATAAACCGAAGCGACGAAGTTCGAATCGACGACGTTATCGGACGCCCCGTCGTAGACGTTGATGCCCTGATCGTTGTCGGAGCTGGAGAAGTTCAGGCCCGACCGGTACCCGGCATCGTAGGAGCCGTCCGCCTTGAACCCCACCCAGTTGCCGACGATCTGGTTGCCGGTGATCGCGAAGGCGGGCGAGAAGTCGGTGTCCGGCGGTCCGACTGGGTTGTACCCGTGGGAGAACTCGATGCCTTGCAGCCTGCTCGGGCCAAAGATGTTTCGCTCGTTTGTGCCCAGGCCGCCGAGCAGCTCGTTCTTGGGTCCGAAGTTGTGGTCAATTCCGGAGTTGCACGTCGCCGGGAGACCGTTGGGTGCAATACAGAACTGATTGTTGCGGACGACGTTCGCGTCGGTGCCGGGGCCGTATTCATCGATCCCGGTGGAGTAATTGCCGATGATGTTGCGATCGGCCAGTGCCGGGCTGCCGATGACGTTGCCGTGCGCTCCGGTGTTCAGAAGGATTCCGTACTGGCCAGCCGAGGAGGATTGGTCTCGGTGGAAACCGACCCAGTTCCCGACGATCCGGTTGTCGTAAGCGTCCGCACCATCGACCATCACGCCGCGCCAGAGATTGGCGAAGACGAGGCCGCGCACCGTGTTTCCCATGCTCGTGATGTAGAGCCCGTATTCCTTGGCGGCCGACCCATTGCCGCGGATCTCCACGCCGGGCACACCATTGGAGCTGACGTTCGCACTGTTCGCTTGCGAGCCTGGCTGGGTGTAGCCATCGATCGTCACGCTGCCGTTCCGCGAAGTGACGAGCGGAAGGCGACTGCCGATCTGGATGACGACCGGCGCGTTGCCCACCAGGTTGAACTCGATCCGGTCGTCGCCCTGCAGGTAGTCTGCCTCGGTGAGAGCCGCACGGAGTGTGCACAGGCCGGATGAGTCGGCGCATAGTCCATTTCCGGCCGAGGCATCCGGGGTGTCAAGCGAACTCGTGACTGTAAAGGTGCGGCCCGGTACAGCGGCAGGCGCCAAGGTTGCAGCGGTCGCGGTCGCGATCCGAACGGAGCTCGTGGTGGTGCTGCCCGTGGCTGCCAGCGAAGCCTGGACGTCGACGATGTCGACGCATTCGTCGCCATTCGCGTCGCCGCCCGCCCCGGACGCACAACCGCCGCCCGCGCCGACCCGCGCTGCCTGCCACGCGGTGCGCGCCTCGTCGATATCCGCTTGGTCGAATTTGCCGTCCGCGTGCAGCTCACGAACCCGGGCCGCGTTCTTGCTCGGGGCATGACCGCGCCCCCCCGCCGGTGCAACGAGGAGGCGAGCATCTGAGCCGACCTGGAGCGTCGAAACGGCGTCCAAAGCGGCGGTGCTGATCCGGTTACCAGCCGCGTCAGAGGCAGCGTCGAACACCACGCGAACTTGGAGCCACCCCGCCTTGAGCGGATCGATGACGAGCTGCACGTGGGTGGCATCCGTTCCGCCGGCCAGCCCATAGGCTCCGATGGTCCACCCGTCCACGCCGAGCTCGGGACGCATGGAGGTCCCCGGACCGAAGGTAGCAAGGCCCACGACCTCCGCCGCTCCGGCGGCTACGTACACCCGTGCATCGAACGCGCTGACGCGTGATGGGAGAACAAGATCGAATCCAGTCATCTCGCCGACGTCAACGGCTCGGTGGGCCGCAATGCGGAAGGCAGGCGGGTTGGCCGCCTCGGCCTGAGGCACTGAGCGGCCGACGGGAAGGACGGTCAAGAGGATCGCGGCGAGGACCGCGAACCCCTGAACGGGACGAGGATGTTTCATGGTAGGTGACCCCCGATGCGATGCCGGCCCGCCCCCTGAAGGAGAGCCCACACCTCAGTTCTCGCTGTCCGCGCGCTCAGCATGGTTTGGCAACGGCATGCGCGCGGCGCGCTCACGCAAGAGAGTCCTCAGGACCCGCCAGCCGTCACGGAAGGTGTGCAGGTTCGATTCGCCGTGGCGGCGGGGGGATTCGAAGCTCGGCACCTCGATCACCGCCAGCCCCGCCCGGTGAGCGCGGACCACGATCTCGGTCTCGATCTCGAAACCAGTCGATCGGAGTCCGAGCTCATGGATCCGACTGCGACGGAAGGCCATGAAGCCGTAGCAGAGCTCGGTATCGCTGGTGCCGAGGAGGAGGTTGGTCAGGGCGACCAACGCTGCATTTCCGGTCCGCCGCAGGAGGGTCATGTCCTCCGTGCCGCCGCCGTCCATGAATCGCGAGCCCTTCGCGAGGTCATGCCCATCCGCAAGCGCCTCGACAAATCGGCGAATCTCGGATGGGTCCATCGATCCATCGGCGTCAATCATCACGACGAAGTCGCTCTTGGCGGCCTGGAGGCCTGCGCGAACTGCCTCGCCCTTTCCTGGTCGACCATGGTTCACGATGACCACATCAGGCCGGATCATGCGCGCGACTTCAGTCGTCCCGTCCGTTGAGTGGTAGTCGACGATGATCACCTCGTCGACGATCGGGTCCATGTGGTCGAGGACCCACGCGATGTTGCGCGCCTCGTTTTTCGTCGGAATGACCACCGTGATCGTCAGTGGCAGGGAATGGCCCGTGTCAATAGGAGCCTCGTTCGAGTCGACGTGCCCGAACGGATCGAATGCAGGCGTACCGAAGTCGGTGGCCGCTTCACGGTTCAGCAATGGAATCTCCACCAGGGTCTTGTGGAAGCGCGGTGGCCCCGAACCGTCGCGCCGACCTCTGCAGGTCTGCCGTTTCTTATTAGCCGGGAGGGTCGGCGCTCGTCCAACGCGCTATCGACCGACAGTGCCCGATAGTACGTTCGTACCAGACGCCTTTCAAGGCCGCGGACGGCAAACGCGCCTTGCAACCAGGAGATGCTGTTGCCGGGCCGCAACACGGCGCAGGGAGCACCGCGGCTCACAGCAAGGCTGGGGGCGGCCCTCAGCAGGCCTTCTCAGGGCCGCCCGAGACGATATTCAGCAGATCGTCACAGCGTTGACGCGTTCCCGGGTAAACCGGCTGAATGCGGTATGTGGCGCGCCGGACGGAAACGCATAGACGAAACCATCAACGACGAGTCCAACCGACGCGTCGCTCGCCTCCAAAATTCGGCGCACCATGGTTCTACAGGTACCGGTCGTGTTCCGTTCGATCGACGTTCGCTTCGCGGACGGCCCTCTGATTTCTGCGGTCAGCCCAACCTGCATCGTCACCGTCCGTGGAACACAGTGCTCCTCGGGATCGGTCATGAAGCAGTCCTCGCTGAGGGCTGCAGTGACCTCGGTGGGCGCAACGCTGATCGCGGTGCGGGTCCATTCGATGTTTCCGGCGTCGATGACGGCGCAGCCGCGGCCGATAGCCGGGTGAGCGAGATGATAGTCCGCGATGTCGATGCACAGCGTCCCGGTCGCTTTGTCGACGTCCCAAGCCAGGCTGGCCGCGACGTTGAGGCAGTCGGGTTCTGCATGAGCATCACAGTCAAGATGTTGCAGATCGACGCGGATGATGGTCTCGCTGACCCGCGCGGCCGGCCCTGCGGCCAGCACACCTGACGCCAAGGCCAAGGATAGGAACACGGTGGCGAGTACACGGACGAGCAGGTTGTGCATCATCTACCTATAAGAACCGCAGAGGGGCCAGAATTTCGTTGACTCTAGCGCAACCGACGGATCGCGTCCGCTTGGACACGGAGCAAGTCTGGGCATGGCGAGGGTGCGGCGTTTCGTCGCGTGGCCCAAAGCTGAGCCGACGAAGGCCCGCCTCGGCGTCTCGGGAGTTCGATCGACTTGCCACGGTCGCGCCGTGGTCCGCCCATCGCAGGATCAGGACCGAGCTGCGAACGGGCCGGAATCGTCCGTGACGGGTCGGTCCTGGTGGTCTCGAACCCCATGGCTTATCACCATTTCGATCCTCCTCGTCGCGGGCGTCGGGATCGTCATCCTGGCGAGCCCTGGCGCCAGCCGGGGCTTCCTCGCCGGGATGGCCGTGGCCGCGATCGCGGCCGGAGCCGCTGCGGCCGTCGTGGGGATATTCGGGGGCCTGCTGGTACCGGCCATGTTACTGCTTGGGGTACCTCCCCAGGAGGCCGCGCCAGTGTCCCTGATCCTGCAGGTGCTCGTCGTGCCACTCGGTGCGGCCAGCCACCATTCTCAGGGCAACGT
>JACDAH010000435.1 GCA_013695505.1 Chloroflexota bacterium
CGCCCGACCCGCCCGACCCGCCCGACCGGCCCGACCGGCCCGTTCCGCCCGACCCGCTCCTTCCGCCCGTTCCGCCCGACCCGCGCGATTCTCGTGGGGAGAGCACATGGAGCACGATCGGTCCCGAATCTGCTGTCCTGGCTCGCCCGACGAGCAGGAACGACCGATTCACGCCGAATCCGGCCTTCACCGCCTCGGAATCGCCGGGATCTGGTCGCGTGTGCACGCGGGGCGAGAATCGAGTGCGCGGCGGGGCCAGAGGGGCAGGTCAGACCCAGGAATGGCGAGTCGGGCGGGCGCGAGGTGACGTCGACGACTCGGCGATCTCCGCCATCAACGCGGGGGGCTCGGCCGGTTCCAAGGGACGTCGATCGCGTCAGACGAGGATGAGCGCGCCCTGGGCAGGCAGCTCGATCGTCGTTTGGCCAGCGATCGAACCGGCGGCGACCTCGGGCAGAACCAGTGGCGCCAGGCCCGCAACGAGCCCTGCGTCGACTTCCAGCCGGGCCGGCTGGCGGCCGGTGTTGATCGCGACCACCGCGCGCTCACCATCGGCCGAGCGCGCGAGCGCGATCGCCTGACCCCTGACGGCCGCCACCGCCACCGTTCCCCGCCGCAATGCCACGTGCCCGCGGCGACCGTGGATCACGGACCGCACGAACCCGCGCGTCGCGAGCGCGGCCTCGTCCGGCGCGACCGGATACCCGCGCCGGCAGTCCGGGTCCGGACCGCCCTCCATCCCGAGCTCGTCGCCGTAGTAGATCGATGGCGTTCCCGGCAGGACGAGCTGGAGCAGCGTCGCGAGGCGCAGCGCGCCGACATCCCCGGCGAGGACCGTTCGGGCCCGCGGCGAATCGTGGCTGCCGATCAGGTTGTACTGGGCGCTGGTCGTCGTCGGGTCGTAGGCCGCGAACAGATGCAGGAGCCGCTCCCCGAACGCCATCCCGTCGAGCGGCTTCAAGAACCGCCGATAGTCGGCCTGACCGTCGATCGCCGTCTGGTCGACCTGCCCCGCGCTGGCGTATCCGAGGATCGCCATCCCGAGCGGGTAGTTCATCAACGCGTCGAACCGATCGCCGGTCAGCCACTCCGGTCCCTCGTGCCAGATCTCGCCGACGAGGTATGCATCGGCGCGGACCGCCCGGACGCGGCGCCGGAACTCCGGCCAGAACGTCGGGTCCTCGATGTCGGCCGGGACGTCGAGCCGCCAGCCGTCGATCCCGTAGCGAAGCCAGTGCTCGGCGACGCCGAGCAGGAACTCGCGGGTCGGCGGATTCTCGACCCGCAGCTTCGGCAGCGACGGGATGTTCCACCACGCCCGGTAGCCGGCTCGCTCGTGGTGGCCCGCCCGGTCGCCCGGCGGATACGCGTCGACCCAGCGGCCGCCCTCGCGGACATCCGGATCGAGGTAGAACCAGTCGCGGTACGGCGAGGCCGGGCCGGACTCCAGCACGTGCTGGAAGGGGAAGAAGCCACGTCCGGAGTGGTTGAAGACGCCGTCGAGGATCACCCGCATGCCGCGATCGTGGGCGCCGTCGAGGAGCGCCCGGAACGCAAGCTCGCCACCGAGGATCGGGTCGATGGCGAAGTAGTCGGAGGCGTTGTAGCGGTGGTTCGAGGCGGCGGTGAAGATCGGGTTCAGGTAGAGGCCGCTGATCCCGAGGTCGGCCAGGTCGTCGAGTCGCTCGACGACCCCGAACAGGTCGCCGCCCTTGTAGCCCGCGTGCGTCGGCGGCGCGTCCCAGTCCTCGAACGGACCGGGCTCCGGGATTCGGCCGGAGCGGACAAAGCGGTCCGGAAAGACCTGGTAGAAGACCGAGTCGGCCGGCCAGGACGGGATGTCGATCGGCACGATCAGCCTCCGAGCACGATGACCGCCGACGAGCGGGCGGGAATGGTGGTTAGCGGTCGATAGCCGGCGAAGCCACCGGCGGCGCCGACGATCGGCGCGGTCACCGGCCCGTCGCCGAGAACGACCTCGACCGATGGCACCCCGCACAGCGGCCCGCTCGCGAGGTCGAGCGACGGGCTTGCGGCCGTTGCGCCGACATTCGTCAGCACGAGCGCGGTCTCGGTCGGACTGACCCGCAACGCCGCGACGACCCCCGGACTGTCGCTCGTGACGCCGGTCCACGTCCCCGTCGCCAGCGCCGGATGGGTGGAGCGCAACTGGATCAGGTCTCGGTAGTGCGTCAGCAACGATCCCGGGTCCGCCGATTCGGTCGCGACGTTCACCTCAGGCGGATCGTCCGAGAGGGCCTCCCACGGCGCACCCGTCGAGAACCCGGCGGCCGGCGTGGACGCGTCCCAGCGCATCGGCGTCCGGATTCGCTCGTCCGGCTTGCGACCGGTCATCCCGAGCTCCTCGCCGTAGTAGATGAACGGAACGCCGGGGCCTGTCAGAAGGAGCTCGGCCGCGACGCGGAGCTGGCCCGGGTCGCCGCCCAGCTGGCTGGCCACTCGGTCCTGGTCGTGGTTCGAGAGGAATGACCCGAACCCGCCAATCGCCGGATAGAGTTTCGTGACCTTCGCCAGGGCCCGACTGAGCGAGCTGCCATCGCCAGCCTGGGCCGCCCCGACCGCGCTGCTCGAGAGGGCGAAGTCGAACATCAGGTCGAGGTCGTCCGGGACATAGCTGGCGCTGTTCTGGGGCGTGTCCCAGACCTCGCCGAGGAGGAGCGCGCCCGGCGCCGTGGCCTCGATGCTGGCCCGAAAGGTCTTCCACCAGGCATGCGTCTCGGGCGTGTTCTCGGTCGTCGCGCCGTCCTCGATCAGGTGCTTGGCGGCATCGAGCCGGAACCCGTCGATCCCGACATCGGCCAGCCAGAACTCGGCATCGGCGGTGACCTCGTCCGTGACGTCGGGATTCTCCAGGTTGAGGTCGGGCAGGTCCGGCCCGAAGTTGGCGTAGAAGTAGCGCTTGCCGTCGGCCTGCCAGTTCGAGCCCTGGGGACTGTCGGCCCAGACGTACCAGTCGGCATACGGTCCCGTGCCCGTCCGCGATGCCACGAACCATGGGTGCTTCGAAGAGGTGTGGTTGAGCGGCAGATCCAGGATGACAGCGATCCCCCGCTGGTGGGCGGCCGCGACCAGCGCCCGCATGTCGTCGATCGTGCCGTAGTCCGGGTTCACGCCGCGGTAGTCGGTGATGTCGTAGCCGTGGTACGAAGGTGACGGGAAGGTCGGCATCAGCCACAGCCCGGTGACGCCGAGATCGGTCCGGGTCGCGGCATTCCCGTCGTTGAGGTAGTCGAGCTTCGCGGTCAGGCCGCGCAGGTCGCCGCCGCCGTCCCCGTCGCTGTCAGCAAAGCTCCGGACGAAGACCTCGGCGAAGACACGGTCGCGCCACCAGCCGGGCACGTCGAGCGAGCCGGTGGTCGGGGCGACCGGCGGGATCGGCGGGCAGCTCGGCGCGGGGCCGCCGCCGGCGATGCTCGTGCCGGACGACGCCGTCGAGGACGCACCCGAGGTCGCCGCAGGTTGGGCGCCCGACGGGCGCGGCGGAGGAGGAATGGCGGTCGAGCGGCAACCGACGATCGTGCAAGCGAGCACGGCCCCGAGCACGACCTTGAGCACAGGAGCCAATCCGCGCGCGACCGCTACCAGAGCGGCGGCTCGCGACCGTCGAGCTCGACGATCTCCGGCCCGCCCGAGCTCGAGTCTGGGGACGGCAGCGGGGATCCCGAAGGCCGCGGGCCGTCGGCCTTTCCCGGCGCCCAGCCTCGAAATCCCGACACGAGATCCGGCAGCATCGAGAGACGCAGCTCCGCCCCCGCTCGGCTCGCGGCCCGGTCCATCGCCTTCAGTGCCAGCCCGAAGGCGAGGAGTACCAGACACAGGACCGACGCCGCGACCACGGCCCCCAGGGGCAGGAATGGAAAGGGCATCGCCGCCTCCTCGCCGATCGTTCTTGCGGCGAGCGCTCGCGGGTCGCCGATGACAGACCCCAGCATGCGCGGATCGCCCCGCCGTCGTCGAGCGCCAGCCGTCGCACATCGTCCACTCCGATGCCGGGCGACGTCCGGCGTCAGGCGGCATCAGACGTCCGGCGCCCGCCGGTCCGGCGGTCCGGCATCCTGCGCCCCGCGATCCGCCGGCTCAGCCCTTGACCCCGCCGACGGCCAGGCCGCCGACGATGTACCGCTGGAAGAAGAAGAACACGATCGAGACGGGCGCGGCGAACAGGATCGCGAAGGCGGCGAAGTCGGACCACGGCGTCTGCCCGAACGCGCCGACCATCTTGTTGAGCGCGAGTGACAGGGTGAAGCCCTGACCGGGCGAGTTCAGGAAGATGGACACGAAATAGAAGTCCGTCCACCCGGCGATGAAGCCGAGGAAGCCCGTGACCGCGAGGGCCGGCGTCGCGAGCGGCAGGACGATCTTGAGGAACGACTGATTGCGAGTGCAACCGTCGACGGCCGCAGCTTCCTCGAGTTCCTTGGGGATCGTGTCGAGATACCCCTTGAGGTTCCAGATGGCGAATGGCAGGGTGCCCGACACGATCGCCAGCCCGACTCCGATGAGTGACGTCCGAATTGCGACATGGCCGAAGAACGGCAGGTCCAGCTTGATCGAGTTGAGCATGATGAACAACGGCGCGATCGTGGCCACGGCAGGCAGCATCAGGACTCCGAGGATCACGATCATCAGGAGCTCCCGCCCGCGGAATCGGAGGCGCGAGAAGGCGTACGCAGCCAGGACGCCGATCCCGACCGAGAAGACCGCCACGAAGCTCGCCAGGAGGAAGCTGTTGCGGGCCAGCTCGAGCAGGCCGATGTCGTCACTGGTCGGCTTCGCGATCACCCGGCCAAACGCCTCGAGCGAGGCGCCGGGCGGAATGAGGCCGTCGGGCCGAGCCAGATTGCGCGGGTCGAGGGCCAGCGAGAAGATCCACAGGATCGGGAACAGGACCGTGGCCGTGATCAGCAGGCACAGAACCTGGAGGAGGAGCTGGCGGCCGGGCGTCAGCCGGCCGCGGGGCGAACGGCTGCGGTACTTGATGAGTGGCCGCGAGCCGGTCGTGGTCAGCGGCGGGGCCGGGATGATGTCGGTTGACTGGACCATCGTGCCTACTCCGCGTAGCTCGCGGTCGCCCGCGCCAGCCGGTTCGTGACGAGGGTGATCGTCAGCAGCAGGAAGAACAGGATCACCGAGAAGGCCGCCGCCACCCCGTAGAGCTGGAAGTCGTTGACGAGCTTGTAGGCCTCGGTCACGAACAGCTCGGTCCGACCGAATGGACCACCACCCGACATGAAGAACGACAGGTAGAACAGGTTGAACGTCACGACGAAGCCGTAGATCGCGTAGGGCAGCATTGCCGGCCGGAGGAAGGGCAGGGTCACGACCTTGAACCGCTGCCAGGCATTTGCCCCGTCCATTTCGGCCGCCTCGTAGAGATCAGGCGGGACGCTCTGGAGAGCGCCGGTCGCGACCACGGAGTTGAGCGGCCAGCCCAGCCAGCTGTTCGCCGTCAACAGGGCGAAGTAGGCAAGCGGCAGGGGGACGAACGGGATCGGATCGTTGACCTGCCCGAGCCAATCGATCCGGAAGAAATCGGGTGGAAGCCGGAACAGCACCCCCATCCCCTGGAGGATCACGTTGATCGCCCCGTTGTCCTGATCGAACAGGTACCGCCAGACCGTCGCGACGATGATCGGCGGGATGATCACAGGCAGGATGAACAGCGCCCGGTAGATCTTCTTGAACCGCAGCCCCTCGACGTTCAGGAGGAGCGCGATCGCGACACCGAGGACGACGTGGATGATGACGTTGGAGAAGGCCCAGAACAGATTGAAGAACAGCAGCCGCAGGAACTCGAAGTTCGGGATGTTGAGCTTGCTCTGAACGATCTGGACGTAGTTGTCGACGCCGACCAGGGTCGGTGGGACCTTGCCGCTGAGGTTCTTGAGCTGGAAGTCGGTGAACGACATCCACGTCTGGAACAGCAGCGGGTAGAACGTGATGATCCCCATCACGAGGAACGCCGGCAGGAGGTACAGCAACGCCGTTCGGGTGTCCGGACGGAAGCGTCGGCGGGGTGGCGGCAGCAGCGTGATCGCTGGGGCGGTCATGACCGTGTCCTCGTGACCAGTGATCCGGGTCGGGTTGAGGTGCCGCGGGGATCGTACGGCGTGGCGGGGTCGTCGTCGTGCCCGCCCGGGTGCCGACGAAGCCGGCACCTGGGCGAGCGGGCTGCCTACTTCTTGTTGGCCGTGTTCATCGCCGCGCAGGCGTCGGTGGCGGCCTTGGTGGG
>JACDAH010000193.1 GCA_013695505.1 Chloroflexota bacterium
GAGTTCGGCCAGCGCACCGCCGACGCCATCCTCGAGCGCCACCTGGCGGAGAGCGAGGGCGATCCCCGGGCGGCCGCCCTGGCCCGGAGCCTCGTCGAGAACGTCATCGCCCACCGCGACACGATCGACGCCGCGATCGTCGCGACGGCGCCCCAATATCCGGTCGGGGGACTGGCCCGAATGGACCGCGCCCTGCTCCGTTGCGCCATCGGTGAGGTGTTACACTCGCCGACGCCGGCCCGGGTGGCGATCGCCGAATGGGTCGAGCTCGCCCGCACCTACAGTGGAGACCCGATGCGGCGCCTGATGAATGGCGTTCTCGGGCGGATCGCCAGCACGGTCGACCGGTAGTCGGCTCCCAGCTCCGAGGAGGGAGTTTCCAGTGTCCACCACCTACGAGCGTCTCAAGAAGCTCGTTGTCGAGCAGCTTGGCGTCGAGGAAGACGAAGTCAAGCCGGAAGCCTCGTTCGTCGATGACCTGAACGCGGACTCGCTCGATCTGGTCGAGCTGATCATGAGCCTCGAAGAGGAGTTCGGGACCGAGATCTCCGACGAGGACGCGGAGAAGATCCGCACCGTCCAGGACGCCGTCGACTACATCGACGAGCGGTCCACCTAGGACTGCGCCGACACCGGGAGACGTGCGCTCCGCCGCCGCGCTCGCGGAACGGCTCGGGCTCCCTGTCGGCGAATCCGACCACCTCGAGCAGGCCCTCGTCCACACGAGCTGGCTGCACGAGCATCCCGACTCGAGCACCGGCCACAACGAGCGCCTGGAGTTCCTGGGCGATGCGGTCGTCAACCTCGCGATCTCGGGAGCGCTTTTCGCGGCCCATCCTGACGACGACGAGGGCATGCTGAGCGCCCGGCGCGCCTCGATCGTGTCGACGGTTGGCCTTGCCCGGCTGGCGGGCCGGATCGATCTGGGATCCGTGCTGATGCTCGGCGAGGGAGAGGCCCAGCGCGGCGGCCGCCGCCGGCCGTCGATTCTGGCTTCCGGTTTCGAGGCCCTCGCGGGCGCCCTCTATCTTGACCTCGGCTTCGACACGACCCGTGACTGGCTGCTGGGGGTCGCGGCCCCGGAGATCACGCTCGATGCACCGCTGTCGAGCCTGAAGAGCCCGAAGAGCCGGCTCCAGGAGTTCACCCAGCGACGGACCGGATCGCGCCCCGAATATCGCGTCGTCGACGCGACGGGCCCGGATCACGAGAAGCTGTTCCAGATCGAAGTCGTCGTCGACGGCCGCCCGCTCGGCGTCGGGATCGGGCCGTCGCGCCGGATCGCCGAGACGGCCGCCGCACAGCGGGCGATCGAGACGCTCCGGGCCGAGGTCGCCGACCGGCCGATCGGGCTCGGTCCCGCCGCGGGCGGAGAGCCGGCTGCTCCTCGTGGCGAAAGCGCGGAAACGGATCTCGGCGAGCCCGCCGAGAGCAGCCGATGAGCGCGCCCGCCCGCCTCCTCGCCCTGCGCCTCCAGGGTTTCAAGTCCTTCGCTGAGCGGACGATCGTCGAGTTCGGGCCCGGGATCAGCGCCGTCGTCGGGCCGAACGGCTCGGGCAAGAGCAACCTTGCCGACGCCCTGCGCTGGTCGCTGGGCGAGCAGGGACGTGCGCTCCGCAGTCGCAAGTCCGAGGACGTGATCTTCGCCGGCTCCGAAAAGCGCAAGGCCCTCGGCATGGCTGACGTCACGCTCGTCCTCGACAACGCGGACGGCCTGCTTCCGGTCGATTTCAGTGTCCTCGAGCTCGGCCGGCGGCTCTATCGGAGCGGCGAGAACGACTATCTCCTCAACCGGCAGCGGATCCGGCTCCGCGACCTCGTCGACCTCCTCGATGGGGCCCACCTTGCCGACAACGCGTTCCTGTTCATCGGCCAGGGGATGGTCGACCAGGCGCTCGCCCTGCGGCCGGAGGAGCGGCGTTCCCTGTTCGAGGAGGTGGCCGGGGTCCGGCGTCACGAGCGCCGGCGGCGGAAGGCAGAGGACCAGCTCGCCGAATCCGAGGCGAACCTCGCTCGGGTCGAGGACATCCTCGCCGAGCTCCGCCCCCAGGCGCGCCGTCTCGCGGCCCAGGCGGAGCAGCAGACCACCCGCGCCTCCGCCGGCGAGGAGCTCGCGACCGCCCTGTTGGTTGCTGCCCACATGCGCTGGCATGAAGCCGCCGGGCAGGCCACGGTCACGGCCGCCCGGGTCGGCCGGGAGCGCGCCGAGGCCGACCGGGCGATGACCGACCTCCAGGCCGCCGAGGACAGCACCACCGCCATCGCCGCCGAAATCGGGGCGCGCGCGGCCACGGAACGTGAGCGCCTGGCGACCCACGAGACCGCGCGCGGCCTTGTCACCGAGCTCCGCCTTCGCGAGGCGCGTCTCGCCGGCGACCTCGAGGCGATCGGCCGGGACCGGGCTCGTCTGCGCGAGGAACGGGAGACGGCGGAAGCCTCGCTCGCCGTCCAACGACGCGGCCTCGCGGTCCCGCTCCCAGCTCGTGATCACGAGCTTGACGCATCGCTGGCCGAGGCCGAGCGCCTCCTCGCCGAGGCGAACGGTGAGCTCGGCTCGCTCCGTGCCGCGAGCCGTGCCCGGGGCGAGGAGGCGGCCACGATCCGGCGCGCCGAGAGTTCTCGTCAGGCAGAGGCCGAGACCGCCCGCCGGCGCTTGGCCGAGGC
>JACDAH010000464.1 GCA_013695505.1 Chloroflexota bacterium
CGCGGGAGCCGCCGGGGTCGCCGACGTCGCGGCTCCGGGCGCCGGCTTGACGGGCTTCATCGCTCGCCGCGCGTCCCGCGGGGTGTCCGGCCGATCGGGAGTCGTGCGTGGTTGAGCCATCGGCCGAAGGATACAGCCGAGTCCCTGACCGACCGATGGCGGAATCGGGTTGCCGGTTCGAGCTGGTCGTCGCGACCGGCACCGCTGCGAACCGATCAGCCGCCCAGCAGGGCCTCCGCGTCGAGGGTCGCATCGATCCGGAGGTCGGCTCCGTCAACGGCGATCGAGCGGAACCGGAGCGGGAACGACGGATCGAGACTGAGGATCGTCGACGAGCCGAGCGGCGTCGACAGGACGATCGTGCCGGCGGTGTCGACCCCCAGCCGGCCCTCGACCGTGATGCCTCGTACCCCGATCCGGAGCGTGTTCGGGGCGACGAGCTCCGTCGCCGTCAGGGCCACGCCGAACTTCGTCTGGAACGTCGCCTTCACGATCCGGTCGACCATCTCGCCCGGCACGGTGATCGTCGCGGCGGCCGCGGTCGCCGCGCCGTCGATCGTGACGTCGGCGCGCACCGGGTTCGCGGTCGTCGCCGCCAGCTCCGCGCCATCGATCCGGCCGCTGATGTGGCGGGCCGTCCGGGCGACGACGTCCACGTCGGTCAGGATCAAATCGAGGCTGGCGGCGTGAAAGGTCCGGAAGCTCACGTCGGTGCCGACGATCTCGACCCGGTCGGCCCGCCCGAGGAGGAGCTTCGGCGGCGGGTTCGAGGTGGCCGTCACCGTCGATGACGCGGCATCGTAGCCGCTGCCCTCGAGAGCAGCCGTGATCACGGAGGAGGCCAGGATCGGGGATCCGAACCAGGCGCCGGCACCGAGCACGAGCGCACCGACGACGAGGATGAACAGGCAGCCGCGCATCAGGACACGCGCGTCGGATCCCCGGACCCGGCCAGGATGCCGATCCAGACGCCGCCGATGACCAACGCCGCACCCGCCACGACCGGCGGCGTGATCGGCTCGTTGAGGATCACCGCGGCGAGGCTGATCGAGACGATCGGCGCCAGGACGAACTGGTATGAGACCGCGGTCGCCGGCCACTGGCGGAGCAGGTACAGCAGCAGCGCGAACGTGCCCACGGTGCCGGGCACGATCAGGTACGCGAGGGCGACCCAGGTGCCCGTATCGTGTGGGAGCGCGCGCGGCTCGCCCACCAGCGCCGAGATCGCGAGCAGGACTGCCGCTCCGACGGTCGCGGCGATGGCGTTCTGGATCAACGGATCCGGCCGCTGCATCGACTTCACGACGATCCCCGCCGAGGCGAAGCAGGTCGCCGCAGCGACCAGGGCGAGCAGGGACAGGATCGGGATCGTGCTCGTCGAGCCGATCCCCGACATGAGCCCGATCCCTGCCAGCGCGACGAGCCCGCCCGCTGGCGGTCGCCAGCTCAGGCGCTCGAGCCCGACCGCGACCGCGAGGGCGAACGTGATCAATGGCCCGAGCGCGAGCACTGCCTGGCCCACGGCTGCCGGCGCCTCGACCAGCCCGAAATAGAGGAACGCGAAGAATCCCGAGATCGCGAGGAGGCCATACGCGAGGGACCCGACGACGGCTCCGCGGCTCGGACTCGGCGGACGGCGGATCGCGACGAGCCCACCGAACAGAATCGCTGCGATCGCGAACCGCAGGCCTGCGTTCCAGAACGGTGCCAGCTCGCGATTGCTCAGCCGGATCGCGACGAGGTTGCTCCCGATGAGGATGACGAGGAGCACGAACGCCGCTGGCACCACCCATGGGCGCTCGTTTGCGGGCGACCTGAACGGAACCGGGCCGCCCGACGTCGTCATCGGGGGCCACCGAACCCGAGGGCGGCCAGCGCAGCGAGCGCGGCGGTCCGCTCGTCGTAGGGCCGGGGGCCGTCGGGCCCGATGATCGACTGCTCGTGACCCTTGCCGGCGAGCAGGACGATGTCGCCGGGTCGGGCCCGTTCGAAGGCCGCAGCGATCGCGGTCGGCCGGTCTGCGATGAGGAACAGGTCGCGGTCGCGACGCTTGCCGCCGTCCTCGCCGCCGCGCGCGATGTCCTCGAGAATCGCCATGGAGTCTTCGCCGCGCGGATCCTCGTCGGTGACGACCACGAGCCGGGCGTGCTCGGCCGCGATCCGGCCCATCATCGGCCGCTTCTCGGTGTCGCGCTCGCCGGCCGATCCGAACACGGCGATCAGCTCGCCGCCGCGGGCCGCCGCGAGGGGCGCCAGCAGCCCGAGGACTTTCTCCAGCGAGGCCGGGCTGTGGGCATAGTCGATGACGATCCCGAAGGGCTGACCGACATCGAGACGCTCCATCCGACCGGGCACGCCCGAGACGGCCTCGAGACCGGCCCGAATGGCCGCCGGGTCGAGCCCGAGGACCTCGCCGAGAGCGACGACCGCGAGCGCGTTATGGACGTTGAACCGGCCCGCGAGGCGAAGGTCGACCGACGCCGGGCCCGACTCCGCCACGTAGCCGATCCGGAGCCGGCTGGCGTCCTCCTCGACTTGCGTCGCCCGGACGTCGGCGGAGGGATCGGTGCCGTACGTCAGGATCCGGGCGCCCGCCTCCTGGGCGACACCGACGAAGGCCGCGGCGTTCGGGTCGTCGCCGTTCACGATCGCGGCCTTCGGCCAGACCCGGGCCGCGAGGCGCTTGACCGGGTTCATCCGTCCGACGGCGAGGCGCTCGAACAACGACAGCTTCGCGTCGCGATACGCCTCCCACGAGCCGTGGAACTCGAGGTGCTCGTGGGTCAGGTTCGTCAGGATCGCGACGTCGTAGGCGATGTTCCGGACGCGATCGGCGGCGAGTCCGTGCGAGGTTGTCTCGACGACGGCAACGGCATTCCCGGCAGCCTCCATGGCCTTGAGGGACCGCTGGAGGAGGGGCGCACCCGGGGTCGTCATGTGCTCGGGGTTGGCCTCCTGCACCGTGCCGATCTTCGTCGCCACGGTGCCGACCAGCCCGCTCGCCAGCCCGGCCGCCTCGAGCGCCGCCACGGCCAGGAACGAGGTCGTCGTCTTGCCGTCGGTGCCGGTGATGCCGATTACGCCGAGCCGGAGCGACGGATCGCCGAACAACCACGCCGCGGCATCGGCCAGGGCGGCCGGTGCCCGTTCGACGACGAGCTGGGGTAGCGCGACCTCGGGAAGTGGCCGCTCGACGAGCGCGGCCACGGCCCCCGCCTGCGCCGCCGCGGCGACGAACATGTGGCCGTCGGCGTGGAGGCCGGACACCGCGACGAAGAGGTTTCCGGGCCTGACGGCGCGAGAATCGTCGGTCACACCGCCAACGGCGATGCCCGCCAGCGCCGCCGGCCCGATCGCCTTGCCGCCGTCCCGCGCCCCATGGAGGAGGCTCTCGGCGGAGAGGCGATCGATCAGCTCGCCGAGCGGGCGCGGGTCGCTCGGCTCGGCGGCCGCGAGGAGATCGGCGATCGTCGTCGCGGGCCGGCTCATCGCTGGGTCATCGCCGGCCGACGAAACGCGAAGCCTTCGACGCGAGCCGGCCGAGGTGGTAGCGATTCGCGTCGAGGACGCGCTCGTGGGCGCCGGTCAGCTCGAGCCACTCCCCGCCGAACGAGCGCTTGTGCTGGTAGAGGCCCCACATCGGCTCACCCTCCGTCGGCTGGCGGCGAGCACCGGCGACATCGGCCCCGCCGAGGTCCATCTCCGCCCGTCCCTCGCGGATGGCCAGCTGGATCGCCCGCCAGCGGAGGAGGTGGAGCGCACCGGGATGGTCGTCGCGGGTCGCGGCATGGTCGCCCGAGTGGACGGTCGACAGGCGATCACCGTGGCGATACAGGACCAGGCCGGCGAGGGGCTCGGCCCCGGAGGTCCGTGCCTCGAGGTACACGAGGTGGCCGGCCCGGTGCGCCGCTCGCCACCAGGCCAGGAACGCCTCGCGCGGCCCGAAGCTGAACTGGAGACGCTCCCCGGTCTCCAGGAGAAGGTCGTAGAAGCGGTCGAGGGCCACCTCCGTGGGCTCGCCCGGACGCTCGAACCCCTCCCCTTCCCCCGCCGGCGGGAGCCGGCCGTCGTGCCGGACGACGACGATCCCGCTCTCCTCGGCCTTCCGGATGCGCTGGCGGGTGGATTTGGAGGCACCGGCGAGGATCGCCTCCTCCGCCCGGCCGGCGAGCGCCAGGCTGATCCGGTGCCGCGACGGCTGGATCTCCTCGATCTGGTGGAATCCCATCGCGGCGAGCCGGTCGCGGTAACCGGTTGCCGTGGGGATCTCGGCATCGGACGCGACGACCGCGACGTCCGTGGCAGCGAGATGGTCGACGATCGCGGCGAGACGCTGGGCGGTCCGCTCGGCATCCTCGCCGGCCGAGATCGGGCCGCGCGGGATGTAGGCGCTCCAGCCTCCGACAAGCGGCCACGGCCGGCGCAGCGCCAGCGCGCGGTAGCCGTCGTCGCCGAAGACGAGGTGGTCGGCCTCCCAGCCGGCCGCGATGCGATGCTCCGCCCACGCCTTCGACTGGTAGGCGTGGCCGCCCGGCGCATCGACCGTCCGCTCGTCCCAGGTCTCCAGCTCGTCGGCGGTCGCCGGGCGGATCGTCGTCAAGCGGCGTCACCCCCGCTGAAGCCGGCGGCACCGCCGCCGCCGGGCAGCCCGCGCCGGCGTCGCACCCACCAGACTCGGGCCTGCTGGGCACGCTCGTACGCCTGCCGCCCGAGCGGATCCAGGACGAGATCCCAGGCACCGATGTAGTGAACCTCGCGGCCGCCGAAGCCGGTCTTGAATTGGGCGATCCCGCCCGTCGCGAGCCCCCACAGGTCGTAGCTCGTCGCGCCCTGCTCGCGGGAGCTCCGGATCGCCTCCCATTTCAGGAGGTAGTTGGCCCGAGATTCGCCGCCGTCGGAGGTCATCCCGCCGTACGGCTCGACGACTCGCGTCCCGCTCCGAACCAGGAGCAGCGTGGCGAGCGGCTCGCCGTCGGCTCGCCGGGCGAACAGCAGGCGGGCGTTGCCGGCCGGCCGGTAGGCCTCCCAGACGTCGCGATAGGCCTGCTCTGTCCGGATCAGGAAGCCGGCCCGGTCCGCCGTCTCCCGGTAGATTCGGTAGAACTCAGGCAGGGCGTCGCCTTCGGCGTCGGTGACGGTGATCCCGGCGTTGCGGGCCTTGTTGACGTACTGGCGCCACTTCTTGCGGAGGTCGCCCCAGAGCGCCTCCTCGTCGGGCGCGAGGTCGATGATCCGGGTCGCGTTCGGCTGGATCGGAGTGGCGGGACGCCAGCCAGCGGCGCGCAGCGAGTGGCGGATCGCGCCGTCCGCGTCCGGCCCGGTATCCGTCTCGATCTCGGGGTCGATCCGGAGGTGCGACACGCGCCCGATGCGGTCCGTCAGGTCGCGTCGGACGGCCGCGGTGAACGACTCCATCGTGTTGGGCGTCCAGGCCGCAGTCACCGGGCCGCGCGGGGCGTAGGCGAACGCCCACGGCAGGGGGCGCGGGCGCCGGGCCAGGACCTGGGCGCCGATGTTGCGGGCGGCGATCCGGGTCGACGTCCAGCCGTTGACCGACTTGACCCGGGCCCAGCCCGAAAGCTGGAGGTACGACCCGGGTTGACCAGCCGCGACAAAGGCGTCCCAGGCGTCATCCGGGGCAGCGTCGCCGGGGGCGACGAGGGACGGGGTCGAGCCGCCCGCAGGTGCGTCGGTCACGCCCGGCGCGGCCGGCGGAGGAGGTCGAGCATGAGCCCGATCATGGCGGGCAGCTCCCCGATCCGCAACAGGGCCGACGCGGCGGCAGATGTCAGGAGCCAGACAATGCCGACGGCAAGGATCCGGATCAGGATGCCGATCCGGCCTGGGTCGGTGCCCATCGCGAGCTGGAGCCCGGCCCACACCCCGGCCGATGCCGCGGCGCCCGCGATCGCGACGACCAGCGAGCGCAATCCGAGCGACAGGAGCGGGCCGAACGCGAGCTCGGGAAGGCTCCGCTTGAGGAGCGTGAGAAGGACGATCGTCTCGATCCAGGCCGCGATCGCGATCGCGAGGCCGAGCCCCGGCAGGCCCATCGGCCCGACGAGGATGCCCGCCAGAATGGAGTTGATCAGGACAGCCAGGATGGCCGCTGCAACGGGCGTTCTCGTGTCCTGGCGGGCGTAGAACGCCCGGGCGAGGATCGCGATCAGGGCGTGGGCGGTCAGCCCGAGGAGGAACATCAGGAGGGTGTCCGAGGTCAGGCCGACCGCAGCCGGATCGAGCCTGCCCTGGCCGAACAGCAGCTCGACGATGTCGTGGCGGAGGACGATCGCGATGCCTGTGATCGGCAGCATCATGTACAGGACGAGCCGGATCGCCCGCGACATCAGGGCGGCGAACTCCTCGAGGTTGCCGGTCGCGGCCCCGCGCGCGAGCGACGGCAGAACGACGATCCCGAGCGGCACCCCGATCACCCCGATCGGGATCTGGAGCAGGGTGAACGCCGTGTTGAACGCCGTGACCGCACCCTGCTGAAGGGTCGAGGCCAGCGAGGTCACGACGACAAACGTGATCTGCCCGGCGCCGAGCCCGAGTGCCCGCGGCGCCATCAGCTTCAATGCCTGGCGGGCCTGGGGGTCCTTCGTGTCGATGTCGCGGTCATACCGGAAGCCGAGGCTCCGGAGCGGTACCACCTGAACGAGGAGATGAGCGAGCGATCCGGCGACGACACCGACCGCCAGGCCGGTGACGCCGAGGCCCGGGGCCAGGAGCAGGGCCGCCCCGATGATCGCGAGGTTGTAGACGATCGGCGCGATCGCCGACGCCGCGAACCGGCCCTTGGCATTCAGGACACTCGTGACGAGCGAGCCGAGGGCGAGGAAGATCGGGCTCAGGATCATGATCCGGGTGAGGTCCACGGTTCGCGCCCAACGGATCTCGTCCCAGCCCGGCGCGATGATCGAGGGGATGATCAACGGGGCCGCGATGAAGACCATCACGCCGAGGACGATCAGTCCGACCAGCATCAGATTCGCGATCGTCGACACGACCCGCCAGGCGCGGGCGGTCTCGTCGGTGGCGAACAGGCCGGACAGGATCGGGATGACCGCCGAGCTCAGGGCGCCGGCGGCGACGAGCTGGAAGACGAGGTCGGGCAGGCGGAACGCCGCGAAGAACTCGTCGAGCCGGTCGATGTCGGCCGCGCCGCCGAACGCGTTGACGATGACCACGACCCTGACCCAGCCGAGGACGCGCGAGACCAGGAACGCGCCGGAGACGATCAACCCGGCCCGGGCGAGGG
>JACDAH010000544.1 GCA_013695505.1 Chloroflexota bacterium
GCATCGCAGCGTCGTCGTCCTCTATTACCTCCAGCGGCTGTCCCTCCTGGAGACGTCCGAGGTCCTCGGCATCCAGCTCGGGACGGTGAAATCGCGGCTGCACTACGCGCTGCGCAGCCTGCGCACCCACCTCGAACGCGATCGGCGGTTCGGCGGCGCGTACCTCGCCCCGGCCGACGAGATCGAGGCGAACGCCTCGTGATCGATCTCGGCCGCGGCTGCGCTCGTCACCGGCCCGTCCTGATCGACTTCGTCGACCACGGTGAGGTCCGGCCGGAGACCGATGCCGCCCTCGCTCACCTCGACCGATGCTCGCGCTGCACCGACTTCGTCGAGGCCACGATTCTCACGATCACGGCCCTGAAGCGGATCGGCGCCGAGACCGCCGGGCTCGAGCCCGACGCCGACGCCTGGCCGCGCCTTCGGGTTCGGATCCAGAGCTGGCCGAAGCGGCCGGCCGTCATGTCGCCGCTGGCCGGGGTCGCGATGAGCTTCGCGATCGTTGCCGTCCTGGTCCTCCCGGTCCGCCTGGGCCAGACCCTGATCGGGCCGGTGGCGACGCCCGCAGGTGGTGGCGCCACGAGCGTCGTCGAGCGCCAGGTGGAGGCGACGTACATTGCGTCCGGTCGCCAGGTGCTCCTCGTCGGAACCGCGGCAAGCCTCGTGGCCGGTGGAGCGTTTCCCCGCAATTACCCCGACAACTACCGACCGACGCGGAAGGAGGTGAGCCCGGCGGAACCCGCGGGGCGGCCACCAGAGGCTATTTGACAGGGTCTGGCCCCGTGGCCATAGTACCCGCAGCGCAGGAGCCGACGCTCACCGTGTGCTCGCGCGTGCCCTTCCATCGACCGACCCGAACAGGCCCCTGCCTGACTGGGTGGAGGCGAGGAGCGGTGCCGCGGCCATGAACTTGCGGCGATCTGCGACCACCAGTGTGGGGAGACACACGCAACATGGAGGAGTATTGATGCGCAAACGCTTGATCGGCTTGCTCGCGACCACGACGATCGTGTTCGCGGCATGCGGAGGCTCGGCGAGTCCGTCGCCGTCCGGTGTGCCAGCACCGTCGACGCCGGCCGCGAGCGGCCCGGTTGCGAGCGGCCCGGCCACGTCCGAGTCGGCGCCGCCGGCCTCGGAAGCCCCCGTCGATCTGACGAATACCGCCTACAAGCCCGAAGACGGGACCGACGGCGGTTCGATCATCATCGGCGACTGGCAGGAAGCCAACCAGTTCAACCCGTTCTACGCCGGTCAGGTCACCGAGGCCAACGTGGCATCGGCGGCGTGGGCGTCGCTCGTCGTGCTGACCCACGACTACAAGTACGCTCCTGATCTGGCGTCCGAGATCCCGACGACGAGCAACGGCGGCGTGAAGGTTCCCGGCGACGGCGGCGACGCGATGACGGTGACCTGGAAGCTCCGTGACGGCCTCAAGTGGTCGGACGGCGAGCCCCTGACCTGCGACGACTTCAAGTACGCGCAGGAGTGGGTCCTCGACAAGGACAACAGCGGCATCGGCACCATCTCCGGCTATCAGGCGATCAGCAAGCTGGATTGCACGAACGAGACCGAGATGGTCTGGCACTTCCCGAAGATCTACGAGGGCTACATCACCCTCGCGGTCGCGCCGCTGCCCCGCCACTACCTGACCAAGTTCCCGATCAAGGACCAGGTCACCGGCGCCGGCTTCCGGCCCAACGAGATCAGCAAGCTCCCGGTCAGCGGTGCGTTCAGCTTCGATACCGTGACCCCGGGCGCTGAGCTGCGCCTGAAGAAGAATCCCAATTACAAGAGCTGGGCGACCGACAAGCCGGCCCACCTCGACAGCCTCATCTGGAAGTGGTACGGCGACGCCGATGCCATGGTCGCCGGCTACAAGGGCGGCGAAGTCGACTTTGCCACCGACCTCCAGGACTCGGACATCCCGAAGGTCCAGGATCTCGGTGAGCAGGTCTCGGCCGTCCCGGCCCTCCTGTATGAGTTCCTCCGCCCTAACTGGTCGACCAAGGACTGCTCGAAGAACCCTGCGGTCAAGGGCCGCGGCACGGGCTGCCCGATGTCCGACCCTGCGATGCGCGAGGCGATCTCCTTCGCGATCGACAAGAACGAAATCAACACCCGGCTGCTCGGTGGCACCGTCCAGGTCGCCAACACGAGCATCTCGCCCGGAGCCTGGTTCTTCGCGGACCAGCCCCCGGCCACGTTCGACCCCGAGAAGGCCAAGTCGATCCTCGACGCGGCCGGCTGGGTGGCGGGCGCTGACGGGATCCGCGAGAAGGGCGGCCTGAAGGCCCAGATCGAGCTCTGCACCACGACTCGCCAGGTCCGTCAGGACACGCTGGCGCTGGTCGCGGCATGGCTCAAGGATGTCGGCATCGAGGGCATTCCGAACGCGGTCTCGCCGGACGACATCTTCGCCGACTTCAACACCGCAACGGCCGAGACGCCGTGCGCCCTGTCGCACAGCAACTTCGACCTCGCGGAGCACGCCTTCTCCAGCTCGATCGATCCGCTGGGCAGCTACTTCAGCTACCACAGCAGCCAGTTCGAGCCGAAGGGTGTCAACGACGCCCAGGTGAGCGACCCCGCCATCGACGCGTCGATGGACGCCGTTCAGAACTCGGTCGACTTCAAGGTCATCAAGGAGGCAATGGCGGAGTTCCAGAAGGTCTACGTCGAGAAGACGGTCGAGATCCCGATGTACTACCGCAAGAACGTCGACCTGGTGAGCCCGAAGCTCGGCAACTTCTTCGCCAATCCGACCCAGGCGGGTCCGACGTGGAACGCCGTCGACTGGTACAAGAAGGCCTAGGCCCCAAGCCGACGCCCTCCGGGCGGCGGAACGGAAACTGAGTTCGTTCGGGGCGTCCGCATCGCGCGGGCGCCCCGACGGACAACCGATACGCGAACCGTGTACCGTGTCCCAACCGATCCGGCTCGGGAACGCGGCCTGATCAAGGCAGAGTCCGTGCTCTCTTCGACCAACCTCGCAACACGACAGGTGGTGAGCCGATGACGAAATATGTGGTCAGGCGCGTTGCGCAGGCCATTCCGGTCCTCTTCGGCATCAGCATCGCCGTGTACGCCATCCTTCTCGCCGCTCCCGGCGGACCCACGGCTCGGTTCGCCCAGAACCCGCGCATGACCCTCGAGCAGAAAGAGGCCTTCAAGAAGTCGTGGGGCCTGGATCAGCCGATCCCGATTCAGTACTGCCGCTGGGTCGGCGCCTGCAACCCCGACAAGGGCGGAACCATCCTCGGGATCCTGCCGGAGCCGGCCGCATTCCTCGGCCCCAACGGCTGGCCAAACTTCCTGCCCGGCGCCCTGTCCGGCGCCAGGAACGGCGTGTTCCACGGTGATTTCGGCTTCTCGATCGACTCCGGCGAAGCCGTCGCGGACCGGATCACCAGGGCCGCCCTGCCGACGTTCATCCTGGCGTCCTTCGCCCTGGTCATCTGGCTGAGCATCGCCATCGTCGTGGGCGTGACCGCCGCGGTCAGGCGCTACTCGTGGTTCGACCAAGCCGCGACGATCTTCGCCTACGTCGGCTTCGCCATGCCCACGTTCTGGCTCGGGATCATGCTGATCTTCCTGTTCAGCGGTCCGGGCCTGAATATCCTCCCGGCCGGCGGGATGACCGAGACCCGGGCCTCGCCGCCGTTCGGTGGCAGCGAGTACTGGGCGTATTTCGGTGGGCATCCGATCGCGGCCATCCTCGACATCGGGCGGCATCTGATCCTGCCCGTGATCACGCTCGTCGTGGTCAATATTGCCGGCGACTCGCGGTTCGTCCGGGCGAGCATGCTGGAGGCGCTCGGCCAGGATTACGTCCGGACTGCCAAGGCGAAGGGCCTGTCGAACCGCTCGGTCACGTTCAAGCACGCGCTCCGCAACGCGATGCTTCCGGTGCTGACCAACATCGGCCTGGAGATCCCGTTCCTGTTCACGGGGGCGCTCGTGACCGAGACGATCTTCTCGTGGCCCGGCGTCGGGAAGCTGACGATCGATGCGACCCGCGGCTTCGACTACCCGGTCCTGATGGGCGTCCTGTTGATCACGGCGATCCTGGTCGTTCTCGCCAACCTGCTTGCCGATCTCGCCTACGCCTTCGTCGACCCCAGGATCAAGTACTAGCACTGAGGTCCGCCACCGCATGGCACAAGAGATCGAACGCGGCGCTGTCGTTGCCGAGGCCGAAGCGGGGGGGCCCGGCGGTCCCTCCGGGGCCGATTATGAAGTCGGCCTCGAGAGCCTCAGTCAGTGGCAGCTGGCGTGGCGGAAGTTCAAGAAGCACCGTCTGGCCCTGATCGGGCTCGGCATCCTGATCACGCTCCTCGTCGTGGCCGTCGTGGGGCCGCTGCTCCTGCCCTACGCGTTCGACAAGATCCCGAAGCCGGACCAGGTCGTCTACAAGGGCCGCCCGCCCTCGCTCAGCCATCTTTTCGGCGAGACCGGCGGGCTCCAACGCGACGTCTTCATGCTCGTCGTCAACGGCGCGAAGTGGTCGCTCCTGATCGGGTTCTCGAGCATGATCATCGGCGTCGTGATCGGGACCGTCGTCGGTTCGGTGGCGGGCTACGTCGGCGGCATCGTCGACAACGTCCTCATGCGGGTCGTCGACGTGATGCTCAGCCTGCCGCTCCTCTTCGTCATTCTCGTCGCGGCCCGCTTCCTGGCCGGCGCCCGGGACAACGTCTGGGTGATCATCATCATCTTCGGCGTGTTCGGCTGGATGGGTGTGGCCCGCTTGGTGCGGAGCCTGTTCCTGTCGATCCGGGAGCGCGAGTTCGTCGAGGCAGCGCGGGCGGTCGGCGTCCGCGACCGGCGGATCATCTTCAAGCACATCCTGCCCAACGCCCTCAGCCCGATCGTCGTGTCGGCGTCGCTGATCGTCGCCGGCAACATCATCGGCGAGGCGTTTGTCAGCTTCCTCGGCTTCGGGGTCAACCCGATCACCCCGACCTGGGGCAACATCCTGTCGAGTGCGCTGACGTTCATCCCCCTCGGAAATTGGTGGTGGCCGTTCTTCCCCGGGATGGCGATCATCCTGAC
>JACDAH010000060.1 GCA_013695505.1 Chloroflexota bacterium
TCCGCAGCTCGCGATCCGGGTGCCGGTGCGCGGCGCGACGGCCGCCGGGCGGGCGTCAGGGTCTCGTCGGCCACGTCAACGGCTCATCGAGCGATAACGGCGCGTGCCGAGCGGGGCGAAGACGAGGATGAAGATGATCACCCAGATGATCGTGACGAGCGCAGGCTCGGTCGAGGCGAGGCTGTTCGAGATGGGTGGGCTGGGGTTGCCCCAAAGCTCGCGCAGGGCGGCCGTGAGGGTCGACGTCGGATTCCATTCCGCGACCGGTTGCAGCCAGGACGGGAGCGTCGAGCCCGGAACGAAGACGTTCGAGATGAAGGTGATCGGGAACAGCACGGTGAAGATCACCTGTTGCGCGACCTCGACCGTGGGGACGTGGAGACCGAGCCATACGCCCAGCCATGCCATCCCGTAGGCGAAGAACAGGAGAAGCATGAACCCTGCGACGAGGGCCGGGATGCTCTCGACCCGCCAGCCCACGACGAACCCGGTCACCATCAGGACGACGAGGATCCCGGCGTTGTAGATGACGTCGGAGAAGGTCCGCCCGGTCAGGACCGCCGAGCGCGACATCGGCAGCGAGCGAAACCGGTCGATGATCCCCTTGTTGACGTCGTCGGTCATCCCGATCGCGGTCGTCGCGGCGGCGAAGACGATCGTCTGGGCGAAAATTCCCGGCATCAGGAACGGGGTGTAGTCGCCGCCACCCGGGATGATGATCGCGCCGCCGAACACGAACGCGAACAGCAGCACGAACATGATCGACTGGAGGATGGCGAAGATCGCCAGCTCCGGGATGCGCGGGATGCGCTTGAGGTTGCGCCAGCCGACGAGGAGCCCGTCGGTGATCGCATCGCCGGCCCCGCTCCGATGTGCCCGCTCCGTCGTCGCCGTCATGCCGCCCGACCCTTGACCGGCTCGTCGCCGGTCGGGTCATCGACCGACGCGTGGCCGGTCAGCGCCAGGAAGACGTCGTCGAGTGTCGGGCGGCGGAGCGCGATGTCGTCGATGTGGATCCCGGCCTCGTCCAGGTCGCGCACGATCTGGACGAGGGTCTGGGCGCCGCCGTGGGCGGGGACGGTCATCTTGCGGGTGTGCTCGTCGAGCGTCGGCTCTTCGCCGCAATCGCGGGCGAGCAGCTCGCGGGCCTGGGCGATCGTGTCGCGGTCGCGGATCACGACCTCGATCCGCTCGCCGCCCACCTGCGACTTCAGCTCGTCGGCCGTGCCCAGGGCGATGATCTTGCCGTGATCGATGACCGTGATCTTGTCGGCGAGCTCGTCGGCCTCCTCGAGGTACTGGGTCGTCAGGAGGAGCGTGACTCCCTCCCGCACCAGGCCCCGGATCACGTCCCACATCCCGAGCCGGCTGCGCGGATCGAGGCCGGTCGTCGGCTCATCGAGGATCAGCAGCCGCGGCCGGCCGATCAGGGCGCTGGCCAGGTCGAGCCGGCGACGCATGCCGCCGGAATAGGTCTTGACGACCCGATCCCGGGCGTCCTCGAGGTCGAACTGGCCGAGCAGCTCGTCGGCGCGACTGTGCGCTTCGGCCGACGAGAGCTGGTAGAGCCGCCCGAACAGCCACAGGTTCTCGCTGCCGGTGAGGTTCTCGTCCACGGCGGCATACTGGCCGGACAGACCCATCAGGCGGCGGATGGCGTCCGGCTCGCGAACGATGTCGTGGCCGCCGACCGTCGCGGTCCCGGCGTCCGGTTTGAGCAGGGTGGCGAGGATCCGGACCGCGGTCGTCTTGCCGGCGCCGTTCGGCCCGAGCAGGCCGAGGACGGTCCCCTCGGGCACGGCCAGATCGACGCCGTCGAGGGCGCGCACCTCGCTCTTCCGGCCTTTGTAGACCTTGACGAGGCCGTGGGCAGAGATCAGATCGGACATTCGGGTTCCCCGAGGGGCCGGCTTCTGGGCTACCGGCTCGGACTGGGGAGCATACCGAGAATTGGCGGATCGAGCTCGCCACACGACCGGGAGAGGATCCGCGCGTCGCCCCAGACAGCGGTTTCGCAGGCGGTGTACGGTCACCCGGTGAAGTCGACCTGCACCCATCTGGACCTGGTCGCCGACGTCGATCCTGGGGAGGATGTCTGCCCGGCCTGCGTTGCCATCGACTCGTCATGGCTCCACCTCCGGCAGTGCCGGATCTGCGGCAACACCGCTTGCTGTGACACGAGCCTGAACAAGCACGCGACGGCCCACTTCCGCGACACCGGCCACCCGATCATGCGGACGCTCGAGGCTGACCAGGACTGGTCGTGGTGCTTCATCGATGAGGAGACGCTCGAGCAGGACGCCGATGGTCGATGGCGATCGATCGACGGGTTCTTCGATGCAGGTGTCTGGTTCGCACGAGGCCTTCTGGCCGATGGCACCGCGTCGCTGCCGTTCGCTGCGGAGGCAACGGCCGGAGAGGGCTTCCCGCTCGGGGTCTGGGAGGCGACGTACCGACGCCGGCACCGTGACGGCACTATCGATCCCGAGCAGGCCGCGGAGCTCGAGAGTCTGCCGGGCTGGCGCTGGTGACGACCGCCTGACCTGCGGCGCCACCCGGGCGCTACCGTTGCGGGATGCCCGTCCCTCCTCCGTCCGTCGGCCTGTGCGAGGCCTGCCGCCACGCTCGCCGGATCGTGTCGGGCCGGGGCTCGAGCTTCACTTTGTGCGAGCGGTCGCGGATCGATCCGCGCTTTCCGCGCTATCCGCAGCTGCCGGTACTCGAGTGCTCCGGCTTCGAGCCGGCCCGCCCGGCCGACCTTGACGCCCGCGGACCGGAAACCTAGACTCCGCGGACATCACGAAAAGCGGGCTGTGAACGGGACGAGTACCCGTCGAGACGTCGGCACAGAGATCCGGTGGCTGGTGGAAACCGGAGCGACGACGGCGAGGAATGGACCCGGGAGCCTCCGGACCGAACGGTGAGCGACGCGGCGACGCGGAGCTGGCCCAGTAGGCTCCGGCGCAGAGCGCCAGCGATACAGGGCAGCGCCGATCGGCAGCCGTTCGCGACAGCGAGCAGCCCGCCCGTCGGTCATTGAGTGCGGCATCGCCGAATGAGGGTGGCACCGCGGAAGGATCGACCTTTCGTCCCGGGACGAACAGGTCGTTTCTTGATTCCGGGGCCGGAAGCCACCGAGGCCGGACCGTCCGCACGAGGACCTACACGATGAGCACGACCGATCCGCTCAGCCTGGCCGAAGCGAAGCGCCTCGCCGGCAACACCGACACGCTGCTCCTGCGGGCCACCCGGCCGGCCGATCTCGAGACGCCGATCGGGGCCTTCCTCCGGCTCGACGACGGGACGACCCCGGCGTACCTGCTCGAGTCGGTCGAGGGTGGCGAGCGACTCGGGCGCTACTCGTTCCTCGGCGTGGGGCCGCGCCGGCTGCTCGAGGTACGCGACGGACAGGCCCGGACGCAGACCCGCCCGGTCACGGTCGAGAGCTACAGCCCGGACCTCCCCGTCGACGTCGCCGACGCGCCCGACCCGCTCGATGCGATCCGCCGTTTCGTGCCCCGCCGGCGCGTGCTCCCGACCGAGGGGATGCCGCGGTTCACGGGCGGCGCGGTCGGCGCGCTCGCCTACGACGCGGTCACCGCCTTCGAGTCGACCGTCCCGCTGCCGGACCGTGACCCGGTCGGCGTCCCGAACGCGGCCTTCATCGAGACCGACCTCGTCCTCGTCTTCGACCACCTGACCCATACCCTGAGCGCGATCGCCTCGCTCCACACCGAGACACCGGACCTCGAGAGCCGCTACCGGATCGCGGAGCAGGCGATCTTCGAGACGCTCGAGAGGACCGCTCGGCCGAGCGCCGCCGAGATCGCCGGCCACGGCCGGTCCGGCGGAAATGGCACCGCCGACGGGGCGGCCAGTGCCAGCGGGCTCCGCGAGGACGCGATCGAGACGTCCCTTGGCCGCGACGCCTACATCCGTGCCGTCGAGGTCGCCAAGGAGGCGATCGCGTCGGGTGAGGCGATCCAGGTCGTCCTTGCCCGTCGCCAGTCGTTCGGGCTCCCGACGGATCCCGCCACCGGCCGCCCCCTCGATGGGATCTCGCTGTATCGCGCCCTCCGCCGGGTCAACCCGAGCCCGTACTTGTTCTTCGTCCGGACACCGTCGTTCGAGGTCGTCGGCGCCAGCCCGGAGCTCCTCCTCCAGGTCGAGGGCGACAAGCTCACGACCCACCCGATCGCAGGGACCCGGCCGCGCGGCGCCGACGAGCGCGAGGACCAGATCCTGTCCGAGCAGCTCCGACGTGATCCCAAGGAGCGAGCCGAGCACATCATGCTCGTCGACCTCGGTCGCAACGACCTGGGCCGCGTCTCACGACCGGGCACCGTCACGGTCAGCAAGTACATGGAGGTCGAGAAGTACAGCCATGTGCTTCATCTCGTCTCCCACGTCGAGGGCCGGTTGAAGCCGGACCTGGACGCCCTCGACGCCCTCCGCTCGGTCTTCCCGGCGGGAACCCTCAGCGGCGCCCCGAAGGTCCGCGCGATGCAGCTGATCGCGGCTGCCGAAGGTGAGCGCCGGGGACTGTACGGGGGCGCGGTCGGCTATCTCGGCTACGACGGCAACCTTGACACCGCGATCACGATCCGGAGCGCCGTCCTGCGCGACGGTCAGGCCCATATCCACACCGGTGCCGGGATCGTCGCGGGGAGCGTGCCCGAGAAGGAGTTCGAGGAGACCGAGCACAAAGCCGCCGCCCTCCGCCGGGCGATCGAGCTCGCGGCCGCCCCGGCCGATCCGCCCCGGACCCGACCCGAGGCGGCGACCGCCGGCGCCGGACCGGCCGGAGC
>JACDAH010000211.1 GCA_013695505.1 Chloroflexota bacterium
CACGTGCACATCGGACACTGTTGGGCCCTGCCTTGACCCGATCAGGGCTTCCGGGCTCCGATTCGGTCCGATATTCACGCCCCGCGAGCCAGATCCGCAGGAATCCGCCGGCCGAGGTGTCGGATCGTCCGATGTGTCCACCCCACGAGAATCGAAAGCAGGCCTCGTGGCGGCACGCGGCGAAGGCTTATCAGTACCTCGTGGCGGCACGCGGCGAAGGCTTCTCAGTAACCCGCGGCGGGGTCGACCACGTTCAGGAGTGGCTCGCCGGCGGCGTAGCGGCGGAGGTTATCGCAGAACAGCTCGACGCTCCGGTCGAGGACCCGGCCGCTGGACCACGAGGTGTGCGGGGTGACGATCACGTTCGGCAGGTCGTAGAAGGCGGATGTCGGCGGGAGCGGCTCTTCGCGGAAGGTGTCGAGGATCGCCCCGCCGATCCGTCCCCCGCGGAGCGCGTCGAGCAGGGCACGCTCGTCGACGAGCCGACCGCGAGCGATGTTGATCAGCCAGGCCGTCGGCTTCATCCCCGCGAGGGCCGCTGCATCGATCATGTCCTCGGTCTCGGGCGTCAGCGGCGCCGCGAGGACGACGAAATCGGACTCCGCGAGCAGCTCCGGCAGGGATTCGGGGCCGCCGACGCGCTCGAACATCGTCTCGCCGAACGAGCGGGTCTCGTCGTCCGGCGCTGGGGCCGTGTCGCCTCCCCCGGAGCGTCGCCGGACGGCGACGACCCGGCAGCCGAACGCGGTGGCGAGCGCGCCGACGGCCCGCCCGATCGAGCCGAGCCCGACGATCCCGACCGTGACGTCGCGCAGCTCGACGCCCTCGCGCGGCTGCCACGTCCGCTCGCGCTGGAGCTCGAGGAGTCCAGGCAGCCGGCGGCTGACCGCCAGGATCATCATCAGGACGTACTCGGCGATGGGCCGCGAGAACACGCCGCGCGCGTTCGTGATCGCGAGCCCGCGCTCGAGCGCGGCCGGCGTCAATGCTCGCTCGACCCCGGCTGAGGCGGAGTGGACATAGTTGAGACGCGGCGCGCGAGCGAGGAGTCGGTCGAACGCGTCGGAGGACAGCCAGCCGCGGAGCAGGACCTCGACGTCCTCGACCGGCTCGTCGGTCAGGCCCTCGCGCGACAGCGTCACGATCCGGGCGCCTGGCGCGGCCGCCCGGATCAGCTCGAGATCGCGCGACCTGTAACGCGCCGACAGGATCGGCGACAGCGCGATGGCAGTCGGTGCGCCGCCCGGTCCCGAGCCCGGACCCGCCGACCGACGAGGGCCGTCGGTCACGATCCGGTCCCGGTCACGATGGTCCCGGTCACGATCCAGTCCCGCTCACGACGCGTCCGGCTCACGACGGAGCCTGGCCTCGGACACGCGCGATCCACAGCGCGGGTTGGTCGATCTCGCCGTGGCGTGGCAGGTTCTCTGGACCGGCCCAGAGCTGGTTCAGGGCCGCGGCGCCGCCGGACGCAGCGATCGCCGACACGAACGCCTCGCCCTTCGCGTACTGCTCGAGCTTGACGTCCATCCCGGTCAGGCGCATGACCGCGCGCTCGAATGGCGATCGGCGAGCGTGGCGGCGCTCGTGGAACTTCGCGCTGATCCGCTCGACGCCCGGCACGAGATCCTTGCCGACCTCGTCCATGACGTAATCGCTGAAGCCCTCCAGGAGGCTCATTACCGCCTGGGTCTCACGGAACAGCGTCCGCTGCTCCTCGTTCATCAGCCGCTCCATCCAGTGCTCGACGTCGCCGCCGTCGCCGCGGATCGCCCGGCCGAGGCTCCGCAACGCCTCTCGCCCCAGGCTGCTCGCCTCCTGGCCAAAGAGCTTCAACTGGCGCTCGAGCCGCTCGGCGAGATAGGGCCGGAGCCACGGATGGGCCTCGAACTCGAAGGCGTGGGTCGTCTCGTGGAGCGCGATCCATGTCCGGAACGGCTCAAGCGGGACGTCGAGGACGGCCGCGGTCTGACGGATGTTCTCCTCGACGAACAGCAGCTTGCCCGGAGTCGCCTCGGCGGTCAACAGGGCGAGGTCGTACTGGCCGAGGACCTTCGAGCCCATGAAGCCGAGCAGGAAGCCGAGCTGGCGGGTCGTTACCCAGCGGTTGGCGAGAGCCATCGTCGCCTTGGCGAGTCCACCCCCATGGGGCATGACCTGATCGAGGAGCTCGTTCTCGAGTTGGCCGATCAGCTGAGCGAAGGTCGCAACGTTGGCATGGACCCAGCCGGCACGATCGACGACCGCCGAACGCTCGACGACGCCGGGCAGCTCGGTTCCCAGTGCGGCCGAGAGGCGCGGCACGATTCGCTCCATCGCCGCGGCGTAGGAGGCCTCGCTCGCCCGGAGCTCGGCGGCAGACAGCGCGCCCGGCGCGGACTTCATGCGCTCGATGGCGAACCGCTCGGCGGCCGGCCAGTCGACGAGTCCCTTGCGGGCGACGCGCTCGGCCCGCCGACCAAGTACCGTCGCGGCGGCACCGAGTGCCGAGCCCACAAGGAACCCGGCCTGCCAGACGCGGTCGTCGCGCCAGCCCGATCCCTTCGACCGCGGCCCGCTCATCCCGCCGCCCCGGCGATCGCAGCCGACGCTGTCTTGACCTCGACCGAGCCAACATCGGGAAATGCCTCACCGAAGATCCGCTCGGCCACGATCCGGAACGCGTCGACGTCGCCCGTCGTGAGCTGGACATGAGTTGGAGCGCGCGCCGGCTGCGTGGCCTCCGCGGTCTGCGTGGCGCCCGCCGGCTGCGGGGCGTGCCCGCTCGTGCCGGCGCCCCCGCTCGTGCCGGCGCCCCCGCTCGTCCCGGCCTCGCCGACGGTGCCGGGCGCCTCCAATCCGTTGATCGCGAGCAGCTCGACGAGCGCGGA
>JACDAH010000100.1 GCA_013695505.1 Chloroflexota bacterium
GTCGGAGGCGCTCGCTGAGCTCTCTCCCGATCGGGACCTCGATCTGGAGCAGGTCGGCCCCGGCCTCGATCGCCAATCGCGCCTCGTCCATCGCGCCCGCCAGGTCCGGCTCTCCGATCGTCGCCCCGATCCAGGGCTGGTGCGGCTCGCCCAGGACATCGATCAGCTCGGTCCTTGCCGTCCGGTTGGCGTCGATCCGCTCGAATGCAGCGCCGATCAGGCGGTTGGCCTCCTCTTCGGCGATCGCCCGCCGATCGGGCTCACGCAGGAGCACCGTCTCCAGCCCGAGATCCACCGCGCCCGATGCGATGTCCAGGGCGAGGCGCTGCGGGGTGAGGTCGTATTCCGCAAGGCCGATCGCGAACGGCAGGAGAATCCCGCCAGCTAGCCGATCGGGGCCCCCGCCAAGGTAGCGATCGACGACGGACCAGGCGAGCGGCCGGCCGGCGGCATCGAGGCCGTTGACGCCCAACAACCGGAGCAGGGCGCGCTCGCGACCGACGGTGGTCGAGGCACGGGCCCGGGCAGCCCACGCACCCGCCAGCGTTTCGGCACGGTCGGCGAGGCGATCGAGCGGCCCGAGATCGGTCGTCATCGACGGCAGTATGGCCTCAGGCGGGACGGCGCTGCGCGATCAGTCGCAGCAACAGGTCGGGAAACGTGTGGATGTCGATCGGCTTGCCCTCGAAGGCGTCGCAGCCGGCGTCGAGCGCCTCGCGCCGGACCTCGGCCTGGACGGACGCGCTGCAGGCGATGATCGGGGTGGTCGCGATGACGGGATCCGGGTCCGAGCGAACCGCCCGCACGACGTCGAAGCCCGACATTCCGGGCAGGCGAAGATCGAGGACGACTGCGTCAGGCCGCTCGCGCCGGATCGTGGCCAGGCCCGTCTCGCCGGTCGAGGCCTCGAGGGCCACGATCGAGGACCGTTCGAGGACCCGGACCATCAGGCGGCGGGTCTCCGACGTGTCCTCGACGACGAGGATCCGCGGCTGCGTCATCGCTCGGCTGCGAGCGGGACCCGGATTGTGAAGGTGCTGCCAAGTCCGACCGTCGAAGCAACGGTCAGGTCGCCGCCGTGGAGGCGCGCGAGCTCGCGTGAGATCGTCAGCCCGAGCCCGGTGCCCGGCGTTGCCGCGGGCGCGATCCGGACAAACTTCTCGAAGATGCGCTCCTGATCAGCCGGCGAAATGCCGAGACCCGAGTCCCGAATCTCGATCGCGACCATCGCCCGCGCCACGTCGCCGGTCACGGCGGCCGGTTCGACCGCGACGCCGACGACGACGCGACCGCCACGAGGCGTGAACTTGACCGCGTTCGACAGGATGTTCAGAACGATCTCGCGGAGGCGGCCGCGATCGGCCGAGACCAGAATTCTGTGACCCTCCGCCATGGCCTCGTGGCGGTCGACCTCGAGCGAGATCCGCTTGGCAACGGCCAGTGGCCGGATCGTGTCGATGGCATCGCGGATGACCTCGTCCGCGACGACCGGCCCGACGATGAGCTGCATCCGGCCACCCTCGATCGAGGCGACGTCGATGAGGTCGTCGATCAGGTCGAGGAGGTGGCGACTGCTGCGCTGGATCGTCTCGACGTCGCGGGTTTGATCCGGATTCAACGGCCCGTCCATGCCCGTCGCGAGGATCTCCACGAATCCCAGGATCGCGGTAAGCGGGGTTCGCAGCTCGTGGCTGACGTTGGCGAGGAACGCTGTCTTGGCGTCGCTCGCCCGACGCAGCTCGTCGATGACGGTCCGCAGGTTGCGGTTCCGTTCCTCGACCTCGGAGGCGAGCAGGTCACGCTGGCGAGCCAGGGCGCCGACGGCGTCGGCCCGGGCAAGCGCGGTGGCGGTCAGGGCGGCGAACGCGGTGAGGAGCTCTTCCCACTCGTCGGCCAGGACGGCGCTGCCGGGCGGCGCACCGAGCGCGATGAAGCCCTCGGTCTCGCCATCGATCAGGATCGGGGCGCCCATCGCCTGCTCGATCCCCATGCCGAGGCCGACCGCCTCCCCGCTGGCCCGGGCGGTGGTGCTGCCAACCAGCAGGTCGCGCAGGCTGGGCCGATCAGCCGTTCGCAGGGCGGCCGAGATCAGGCTGACCTGATGGACGTCGAGACCCTCGGTCGCGGCCACGACGAAGCGGCTCGTGCCGGGGTCGCGCCGGCCGACCATCGCAAACGGCGCGCCGCTGGCCAGCGTCACGAATGCGCACAGCGCGCGGGCGATCTCTGTGCCGTCCTGGAGCCCGGCGAGGGCCGATGACAAGGCGAGCAGCGTGTCCGAGCGACGCCGCTGACGATCGAGCTCCGCGATCAGGACGTGCGCTTGCCCGGTCTCGTCCTCGGCCCCCTCCTCGTCGCGCCGGGTCACGAGGTAAGGCGCGTCGGTCCGCGGCTCGATTGCATCCATGGAGCGTCCGTTCAGAGTCCCGGCGGTACGAACGCGCCGCCCCGTGCCCGATGGTATGGCCGGCTCCGCCGGTTCGACATCCCCCGAATGGATGATGTCGCTGCGATCCGTCCGCGTCGAGATCGGTGGCCGCGTCGAGATCGGTGGCCGCGTGCGGCCGGTGGTCCCGACGGCGTTCCTCACCGCTTCGGCTCAGCCGACGCGATCCGTCGAGGCCGGGCCGCTTCGTGCCGGCGCGCCGATCCAGACGTGGCCGTCGGCGAACCGCTCCGCCTTCCAGATCGGAGCCCGGGCCTTGGTTTCGTCGATCGCGTAGCGGGCCGCCTGGAACGCCGCCTCGCGGTGGGGCGACACCGCCACGACGACGATGCTCGCCTCGCCGAGCGGCACCTCGCCGACCCGGTGGACGATGGCGAGCCGTTCCACGCCGAATCGCGCCGCGATCTCGTCGCCGATCGCGTCCAGGATCCGGAGCGCCATCGTCTCGTGGGCTTCGTACCCGAGTGACTCGACGTCTCGACCGGCGTGGCGCGCGCCCTCCGCTTCCTGGCCCGGTGCCGGCGTCCCCGGAGAGCTCCGGGTCCGGCCGACGAACCCGACGACCGCCCCGTCTTCGTTGGTCGCGAGTCGGGCCTCGAGATCGGCCAGGATGGTGGCCGCGAATGGCGCCTCCTGAAGCTCGACGATCCGCCGCCGGCCCGCCGGCTCGGGATTGGGCTCATCGTCGCCGCTTCCGTTGCTCCCGCCGCTCACCGGCGGGATGAACGCGATCTCGTCGCCGTCCGCCAGGATCGTCGTCGGCTCGGCATAGTCGCCGTTCCGGGCGAATCGGACCGACGGGCGGCCCGGGGCGAGAACCGCCACGCGCCCGACGACTGCATCCCAGGCATCCTCGATCGTGGCGCCCTCGTCGAGCTCGATCGCCAGCTCGCGGGCGCCGGCCAGCTCGCGCTGGATCGCGAACAACCGGACCCGGATCCGCACGATGCGTCCCGTCAGCCGCG
>JACDAH010000110.1 GCA_013695505.1 Chloroflexota bacterium
GGAGCGAGCAGTCGCGCTCCCCGAGCGCGACGATCCGGCCGTGCGCATCGCCGAGGAGCTGGACCTCGATGTGGCGAGCCGGCCGAATCTCCCGCTCGAGATAGACGGCGCCATCGCCGAACGCCGAACGGGCCTCGGCCGCTCCCGCGGTCAGCGCGGCCGCCAGCCGATCGCGCGATTCGACCCGACGCATCCCACGGCCACCGCCACCCGCCGCTGCCTTGACGAGGAGCGGGTAGCCGATCTCGTCGGCTTGGGAGATGATCCCCGGAATGTCATCGGGCCGATCGACCGGCGCGGCCTCGAGCGTCCCGGGGACCACCGGCACCCCGGCGTCCGCTGCAGATCGGCGGGCCGCCAGTTTGTCGCCGAGGGCTGCGATGACGTCACTCGACGGGCCGATGAAGGCGATCCCGGCGGCGACGACGGCCGTCGCGAACGAGGCACGTTCGGCGAGAAAGCCATACCCGGGATGTATCGCATCGGCGCCTGTCTCGCAAGCCGCGGCGACGATCGCATCCGCGCGGAGATAGGACTCGGCCGCTGGTGCGGGCCCGATCCGAACCGCCCCGTCGGCAAGTCGGACATGCATGGCATCCCGATCAGCGTCGCTGAAGACGGCCACCGTTTCGATGTCGAGCTCTCGGCAGGCCCGGATGATCCGCACCGCGATCTCCCCGCGGTTCGCGATCAGCACCCGCCGGAACGGTCGCTCCCCTTCCCCGTCTTTGCGCAAAGACGCGGGGGTGGCCGTGGTCACAGGGGAATGTTTCCATGCTTCTTGGGAGGGTTGACGTCTCGCTTGTCGGCAAGGAGATCGAGCGATCGGATCAGCCGGGGTCGAGTCTCGGACGGCAGGATCACGTCGTCAACGTATCCGCGCGATGCGGCGATCCAGGGATTGGCAAAGCGCGCCTCGTAGTCCGCGACCAGGCGGGCGCGTTCGGCATCCGCGTTGGCGGCGGCATCGATCGCCTCACGGTGGATGACGTTGACCGCGCCGGCGGGGCCCATCACCGCGATCTCGGCTGTCGGCCAGGCAAAGTTCATGTCGCCCCGGATGTGCTTGCTGCTCATGACGTCGTATGCGCCGCCATATGCCTTGCGGGTGATCACGGTCACCTTCGGCACGGTCGCCTCGCAATACGCATACAGGAGCTTCGCTCCGTGGCGGATGATCCCGCCGTCCTCCTGGTCGACCCCCGGCAGGAAACCGGGCACGTCGACGAACGTGACAAGCGGAAGATTGAAGCAGTCGCACGTTCTGACGAACCGCGCGGCCTTCGTCGACGCGTTGATGTCGAGCGCGCCGGCCAGGACCGACGGCTGCTGCGCGACGATCCCGACGCTTCGACCGCCGAGCCGGGCAAAGCCGACGATGATGTTCTGGGCCCAGCCCGGCTGGATCTCGAGGAAGTCGCCGTCGTCGACGATCGGACCGATGACATCGTGCACGTCGTACGGAAGGGTCGCGTCGTCGGGCACGACGCCATCCAGAGCCGCATCGCGTCGGTCGGTCGGATCCGTGGCGACGATGCGGGGCGGCTCTGCGACATTGTTCTGCGGCAGGAACGACAAGATGCGGCGGGTCGTCGCCAGCGCCGTCGCCTCGTCCGGCACCGCGATGTGGGCGACGCCGCTTCGGGACGTGTGGGTGGTGGCGCCGCCGAGTCGCTCGGCGTCGACATCCTCATGGGTCACGGCTTTCACGACGTTCGGCCCGGTCACGAACATATAGCTCGTTCCTTCGACCATCACAATGAAGTCGGTGATCGCCGGTGAATACACCGCTCCCCCGGCGCACGGACCGAGCACGACGGAGAGCTGCGGAACGACCCCAGACGCGAGGGTGTTGCGCAGGAAGATGTCGGCATAGCCGCCGAGCGACACCACGCCTTCCTGGATTCGCGCTCCGCCGGAATCGTTGAGGCCGATGATCGGCGCACCGACCTTCATCGCGAGATCCATCACCTTGCAGATCTTTCCCGCATACGCCTCTGACAGCGACCCGCCGAAAACAGTGAAGTCCTGGCTGAAGACGAAGACGTTCCGCCCGTCGATCGTGCCGTGGCCGGTGACGACGCCATCGCCCAGGATCGAGTCGTCATCGACGTCCGCGCCGCGCGCCGTCACGAACGCGTCGATCTCGACGAACGACCCGGCGTCGAGCAACAGCTCCAGTCGCTCGCGTGCCGTCAGTTTGCCACGCGCGTGCTGTTGGTCGATGCGTGTCTGGCCGCCACCGAGCAGGGCTCGGCTGCGCATGGCGTCGAGGCGCGCGATCCGCTCGTCGTTCGTCGACACGGGCTCTCCTGTCGTCATGTCTTTGCGCAAGGACAGTGCCGCGACTGCGGCGTTTCCATCATAGAGGCGCGCCGTGATGACTAGACGCTTCTGGGGATTCCGAACTCCCGAGCGGCCAACAACCGTCCCGGATCAGGCAAATGCCGGAATTCGGGCCCATCCATGGAGGTGTCGACATATCCACAGAAACGGTGAACAACTCCGCGGATCTGTGGATAACCTCGGCGCTCGCCCACCGGACCGCTGGAGTAGCATGACGGCACTCCCCCTCCGCGCGTCGACCGTTCCGATGCGAAATGACTTCGAGGTGATGCCCCGGTGACGCAGGTGATCGCGATCGCGAACCAGAAGGGCGGGGTCGGCAAGACGACCACAGCCATCAACCTCGCGGGCGCCCTCGAGGAAGAGGGCTTTCGCGTCCTCTGCATCGACATGGACCCGCAGGCGAATCTCACGGCGGGCCTCGGGATCAATCTCAACACTGTCGAGAAGTCGATGGCTGATGTCCTCGCCGACGGCCGATCCACATTGGCCGACGTCATCAGGCCGACCGAGAGCGCCGGAATCGATGTCGCTCCCGCCAACATCGATCTCGCCTCGACCGAGGGCGAGCTCTTCACCGCCCTCGGCCGGGAGCAGATCCTGCGCGACGCCCTCGAGGGCCAGGTCGACGTCTATGAGTACGTGCTGATCGACTGCCCCCCGAACCTCGGGCTCCTCACGGTCAACGGGCTCGTCGCGGCGAACAGTGTGATCATCCCGGTCCAGACGCAGTACTACGCGATGAAGGGGCTCAACAACCTCGTCAAGGTCATCAACATGATCCGGATGAAGTTGAACCGCGACCTCCGCATCCTGGGCCTGCTGCCGACGTTCTACGACGCACGCACGAACCTGGCCCGGGACATGCTCGACGAACTCCGTGTCGTCGGGGATCACCACGTGTTCGCCAGCATCATCCGCAACACGGTGAAGCTCGGCGAGGCGCCACTGGCCGGCCGCCCCATCACCTCCTACGCCGGCGCGTCCGAAGCGGCCCGGACCTATCGCGAACTCGCTCGAGAGGTGATCGATCTTGGCC
>JACDAH010000118.1 GCA_013695505.1 Chloroflexota bacterium
CCGTCCGCTCGGTCGCCGCCTGGGCTCACGGGCGTCTCCGCTCAGGCGACGATGTCGGGCTGACGCTCCGGGCCGGTCACGATGACCTCGCCCGCGGCCTCCTTTGGCTCGGCCCCTGTGCAACGCATCCGGAAGTGATGGTGGACCTCGGTGGCGCCGGCCGCGAGCATCGCGTTGACCGGGCAGTACTTGGCCGCCGATAGCTCGACCGCGCGGCGGACGGCTGACTCGAGGAGCACGGTGCCCTCGACGATGTGGGTTACGTCGATGCGGGTGTAGACCTGTGGATACTCGCCGCGCTGGTCGGCCCGGACGTCGATCCGATAGGAGCTGTAGACCTGCCGCTTCTTGTCGAGGATCGACACCACGTCCATCGCGGAGCAGGCGCCCAGCGCCGCGGCGATCGTTTCGACCGGCGACAGCTCCTGCTCCTCCGCGGCCGGGCCGAACATGATCGTCCGGCCCGAGCCCGTCGCCGCCTCGAATCGGAGGCCGCCCCGATGGACCAGGTCGACGCTGCGCTGCTTCATGAACGTCATCCTAGCCGCGAATCGCCCTCGCGAGCGCCCGCAGCAGGTCACACATCCCTCCCGTTTCCGGTAGCCGCATACGCGCGGGGGGGGCACACGGTCGGTTGCGCCGCGGCCAAGCTCAGACATCCCTCCGGTTTCCGGTAGCCGCATACGGGCGAGCGCGCCGGTCGGTCGCGCCGCGCCGCGCCCAGGGTCAGACATCCCTCCCAGTTCCGGTAGCCGCATACCTGCGCGGTGCGCCCCGGTCGGTCGCGCCACGCCAAGGGTCAGACATCCCTCCCGTTTCCGGTAGCCGCATACCTGCGCGGTGCGCCCCGGTCGGTCGCGCCGCGGCCAGGGTCAGACGTCCATCCGTTTCATGTAGCCGCATCTTCCGCGCGACTGCGGCCGTCGGATAACCAGCAGATAAGCCCGCGTGCACCCCCAGCGAAGCGCCATCTGGTCAACTTCGCGCATGACACAACCGTCCGTGCCCTTCCTGATCAAGCATCCACATGCGAAGCGGCCGCACCGCCGCCGCGATCCGTGGATCGATCCGGCGGTCCAGGCCGCCCTCGACCGAGTCGGTGACCAGATCCGCGACGGTCGGAACTTCCTGAGCATGTCCCAGGCACAGCTCGAGCGTCTGTCGGGGCTCGATCAGACGGCGATCTCCCGCCTCGAGCACGGGCTCATGCCCGGACTTCGCCTCCATCGGCTGGCAGCCGTGCTGGCGGTGCTCGACGGCCTTCGGCTCGTCGACCCCGGCCGCGACCGAAATCCTGCAACTCGGTAACGCCCCGCGAAACCAAGATCACCAGGCTCCAGCGGGCATGCGGCTACTGGAATACGAAGGAGCGCTCGGCTCCTGGGTGGCCATGTGGCTAGCGGAATACCGCGGTGCCCAGCGGTCGCGAGTATGTGGCTACTGGAATGCCGCGTGAGTTGCGGGCCGGCGTGGTTATGGGCTACCGGAACACGTGGGCGTCGCCGAGCGGGTCCGGCATGCGGTGACCGGAAAACGTGCGGTTGGCGCGAATTGCGCCGGACAGGTTATGCGGCTACCGGAAACGGGACAGCACAGTGATTCGCGCGCGACGCGATCGTCACCCGCCACCGTTGGGCAGCGGCGGCACCCGCGGCAGCGGCGGCAGCGCCGCGCGCAGGCGCCGGGAGAGCGCCGTCGAAAACGCGGTCGTCAGGTGGTGGCTGTCGCGGAACACGAGATAGGAGGCGATCACGACCGGGCACGGATCCGATGGGCAAAACCATGGGGTCGGGTCGATGAAGATGGCACCCGCGTCGGCGGCCAGGCGGGCGTCGGCGGGGGTCCGCCCGGCGTCCGCTGCCGCGTGATAGAGAGCTCCGGTCTGGCTGCGCTCGCGACGATCGTCGACCGCCGCGACGGCCATCGCGCCGTGAGCAGATCGCCAATCCGCCCGAGGATCCGGGTCGCTCGTCGCCGGCCCCACGCAGCGGCAAGGTGGCCGGTCGTCCAGAGCCTGACATCGACGAAGCCGGCCGCCCGCAACGCCGCATCAATGGTCGCCGGGACGTTGCAGGCGCCAACGAGCGGATGGGCGTCGGCGGCGCCGGCCTTGACGAGTGGCTGGATGCGACGCCGCAGCCGATCGGGCAAACCGAGATAGCCCCCGACGAATGGGTGTCGGCGGTTCACGGTGGAAAGGATCAGCACGCCACCCGGTCGAAGCCAGCCGCGGAGATGCTCGATGGCCGCCGGCGGGTCGTCGAAATGCTCGACCGTGAAGGTCGAGAGGATCACGTCGAAGGTCTCGGGCGGAAACGCATCGCGATCGACGCACAGGTCGACGGTCGCGAACTCGTCCAGGTGGGGGAGCGAGCCCGGTTTCGGGGCATGGATGTCGGCGCCGACGAAGCGCTCGATCCGGGACCGATATCGCTTCAGGTGCGAGACCCGGCCGCAGCCCGCGTCGAGGACGGCGATGCCCGGGCCGTCACCGTTCCGTGCCCGCGTCTCACATCCGTCGAACGCCTCATCGAGCGCCGCGGTCACCAGCTCATCGGTCGTCGAGGCCTTGCCCGGATCGGGCAGGATCGCGAAGCGTCGCGGCTCCGCGGAATTCACCATGCCCCGGCGGTCGTGGCCTCGCTGATCCCCTCGGACTCGAGCCAGCGCTCGGCATCAATGGCAGCCTTGCAACCGTCGGCCGCGGCCGTGACCGCCTGACGGTAGCGATGGTCGTGGACGTCGCCGGCGATGAACACGCCCTCGATCTTGGAGCCGGTCTCGTCGCGGACGACGAGATAGCCCTTCTCGTCGACCTCGAGCTCGTCCTTGAAGACGTCGGTGTTCGGGCGGTAGCCGATCGCGACGAAGAGGCCCTCCATCGGGACGTCGCGGACGGCATCGGTCGCCGTGTCGCGCAGGCGGAGACCCTCGACCTTGGCTCCACCGAGCACCTCGTCGACCGCGGTGTTGGTGTGGATCTCGATCTTCGGATGGGCGATCGCGCGGTCGATCATGATCTTGCTGGCACGGAACGATTCGCGCCGATGGAGGAGGTGGACCTTCGTCGCGAAGCGGGTCAGGTAGGTCGCCTCCTCGAGGGCCGTATCGCCGCCGCCGACCACCGCGATCTCCTTGTCCCGGAAGAAGAACCCGTCACAGGTCGCGCACGCCGAGACGCCACGTCCGCGGAGACGGGTCTCGCTCTCCAGGCCGAGCCACAGTGCCGACGCCCCGGTCGCGACGATGACTGCATCGGCTCGATATTCGATGCCGCGCGCCCAGGCGCGGAACGGCCGCGTCGAGAGGTCCACCCGCTCGACGTCGACGTCGATCACCCGCGTCCCGAACCGCTCGGCCTGCGCCCGGAACTTGGCCATCAACTCCGGTCCGAGGATCCCATCGGGGAAGCCCGGGTAGTTCTCGACATCGCTCGTGATCATCAGCTGGCCGCCGGGCACGATGCCGGCGAGCACGATCGGCTCGAGGTTGGCCCGGGCGGCATAGATCGCTGCCGTCAGCCCCGCGGGACCGGACCCGATGATCAGCATCTTCGTCCGGTTCTCGTCACGCTCCGCGCCGTCGTCGGGGCCACCGACCGGGCCGCCGGTCTTCGGTCGAACCGGAGCGGCCGGCGGCGTATCGAATGAGATCGGGGCGCCGAACGAGATCGGGGCAGGGGAGGCGGTGGCCCCGCCATTTCCGTTGAGCGAAACGGCGTCCGTCGGGCCGCCGCCAAAGTCGATCGACAAACCCTCGAACGGATCGGGCGTGGCCTTCTCGGCCGGACCGTCGTCGCGTTTGGCGTCGTCGCTCATCGAATCATCCTAGCATGATCTCGATACTCCCCGGGGGTATGGGCAGAAGCGCCGGGACCGACGAGCGGCCGGACCGCTACAGGTCTCGGACCTGCGGCAGGATCTCACGACCGATTGTCTCGAGATGCTTCGGATCGTCGACGCCGGCGACGCTGAAGATCACGTGCTGGGCGCCGGCGTCGGACAGCTCGCCGAACCGGTCGACGATCTGGCTTGGCGTGTCCCGCTCGAGGTTGACCGCCTGGAGGTTCGAGCGCTCGATCTCGTCGTAGTTGCGCCCGACCGCAGAACAGTGCTCGCGGAGGATCGCGTACTTGTGGGCGATCGCCTCTGGTCCGCCGAAGACGTTCGTGGCATCCGCATACTGGGCCACGAGGCGAAGCGTCTTCTTCTCGCCGCCGCCGCCGATCATGATCGGGACGCGTGGCCGGCTGATCGACTGCGGCGAGTTCAGGAGCCGCGTGGCTTGGAACTGGCGCCCGTCGAAGACGGCCTCGGAGCCGCGTTCGCCTTGCCACATCTCGTGGGCGATCTGGAGCGTCTCCTCGAGCATCTCGAACCGCTCGCCGAGCGGCGGGAACGGGAACCCGAGACTCCGCGACTCATCCTCGTTCCAGGCCGCCCCGATACCGAGCCAGGCGCGCCCGCCGGACAGGACGTCGAGGGTCGTGGCCGCCTTGACCCACAGTCCGGGGAGCCGGTAGTGGACGCCACCGACCATCAGGCCCAGACGAGCGCGGCTCGTGTTGGCGGCGAGGAAGCCGAGCGCGGTCCAGCCTTCGAGCATTGGCTGCTCCGCAGGGCCGACGCCGCGGATCTGGAAGAAGTGGTCCATGACCCAGATCGAGTCGAGGCCGATGTCGTCGGCTTGTCGGCCGATTCGCGCGAGCGTCGGGCCGATGGCGGACGCTCCGCCTGGCCAGCTGAACGAGGAGATCTGCAGTCCGAGCTTCACGCGGGGCGCCTCCGGGGGTCACGGTCGAGTCGGTTGCAGAATGCTACTCGCGGTCGCGAGATCGCGCCGTGCGCGGGTCGCCCGCGAGCGCACGGACCGCGCACGAGGATCGCGCCGTGGCCGTGCGTGCGGTGCCCGCCAACGCGCGGGCTGCTCACGAGGACATTCCTGTCGTTTCCGGTAGCCGAATACGCAATCGGTTATCGGAATACCCGCGATCAGCCCCCGGGCCTGTATGCGGCCACCGGGGGGTCTGACGTGCGCCTACCGCCCGGACCTGACATGCGGCTATCGGAAACGGGACAGAACACCTGATCCGAGCGGATCGAGATCGAGAGGGAAGCGAACTTGGCGGCGCGAATACGAAACTTGGAGGATGCGAATCGCCGCCCGGACGCGCATCCTGCAGGCAAGGCACGCGCCGCGCCGGCGTGGGTCGGTCTCCAAGGGCACGAGGAGCCGGCCAAGCCTTTCCGCGGGATCATCCCAACCGTCGTCGAATCCGCCCGTCGCCCTACCCAGGCCCGACGGGCGGTTCGATTCCTCCCGAGTGCTGGGCAGACCGTGCCCCGCCCGCGATCGTCAACGGCGCGGCGGGCTTCGTGGTCCCCGATGCGCCGGGTCAGCGGCTGATCGTCCTCGGCTTCACGATCCGCGCCGGCCGCATCGCGGCGATCGACCTGAACGCCGATCCGGCGAAGATGACGTGGCTCGATCTCGATCTGGCCTGAGCCGCGACCGGACCGATGAGTTGCGGCGACGCCGCCGGTCCAAGAACGTGACAACGCCTCACCGAATCATGCTCCATGATGACGACCGCCAAGACCTTGAGGGAGGAAACCATGTCCCAATCGGCTGCGACGGCCGACGCTGCCCTGCGCGACGCTGCCCCGAACGACGCTGCCCTGGACGACGCTGCCCTGAACCTGTCGCCGCGGGCCAAGCTGGAGATCCTCGGCGCGATCCTGCTCGCGATGTTCCTGTTCGCGCTCGACCAGACGGTCGTCGGGACCGCGCTCCCGCGGATCGTCACCAGTCTCCACGGCGACAGCGCCCTGTACACATGGTCAGTCACCATCTACCTGCTGACCTCGACGGTCAGCGGGCCGATCTACGGCAAGCTGTCGGACCTGTTCGGGCGCCGACCGATCGTGATCTTCGCCGTCAGCCTCTTCCTGATCAGCTCGGCCCTGGCCGGCCTCAGCCAGAACATGGAGATGTTCATCCTGTTCCGCGGCCTGCAGGGCCTCGGCGGTGGGGCCATCTTCCCGATCGCGCTCGCGGTGGTCGCTGATCTGTACACGCCGGCGGAGCGCGGCAAGTACCTCGGTCTGTTCGGCGCCGTCTTCGGGGTGTCGTCGCTTGTCGGGCCGGGGCTCGGCGGCTTCATCACCGACGCGTTCAGCTGGAACTGGATCTTCTACATCAATGTCCCGATCGGCCTGGTTGCGCTGTTCATTCTGTGGCGCCTCCTCCCGGCGATCAAGCGGCCCGAGGCCGGCCAGAACATCGACTACCTGGGAGCCGCGGTTTTCGCCCTCGCCATCGTCCCGTTCCTGATCGGCATGACGAACAAGCGGACCGGCGACTGGACCGACCCCGCGGTCGGTGGCCTGATGCTCCTCGGTCTGGCGTTCGGCGTGCTGTTCCTGTTCATCGAGTCGCGGGCGGTCGATCCGATCGTGCCGCTGAACCTGTTCCGGCTCCGGACATTCTCGATCTCGGTCGCGGCCATGTTCCTCGCTGCGTTCGGGTTCTTCACGCTGGTCATCTTCCTGCCTCTCTGGTTCCAGACCGTCGGCGGGGCGAGCGCGACCGAGTCCGGGTACAACCTCCTGCCGCTTCTCGGCGGCTTGATCTTCAGTGCGATCGCGTCGGGTCAGATCGTGGCCCGGATCGGCCGATACAAGATGTTGATCGCAGGCTCTCTCGCCTTGCTCGCGGTCGGCCTGTTCCTGTTCACGAATCTCCGTGCCGACACCAACCGCCAGGTCATGTGGCTGTGGATGGCCCTGGCCGGGCTCGGGGTCGGGCCGTCGTTCGCGGTCTTCACCCTGATCGTCCAGAACGCGGTCTCACCGGACCGGATCGGGGTTGCGACCTCGAGCCTGACGTTCTTCCAGCAGATCGGGGGAACAGTCGGGCTGACCCTGGCCGGAACGATCCTGGCGGATCGGCTCGCCCAGGAGATCCCGACCCAGCTCGTCGCCGCGGGGCTGCCGGCCCAGGCGGTGACCGGCTTCGCGAGCCTGACGCCGGAGATGGCCCAGCAGCTCGACATCACCGGGACCGGCGATCTGGGAGCACGATTCGTCGCCGTCTTCGGGGCGCCGATCCAGCCGTTCGTGGGCCAGATCGTCGCCGGCATCCACCAGGCGCTCTCGATCGCGATCTCGTCGACGTTCCTGATCGGCATCGTGGGCGCGATCCTCGCCGCGATCCTGGTGCTGTTCCTGCACGAGACCCCAATGCGGACGACCTTCGAAGGAGGCGCATCGGCCCACGACTAGCTCGGCGGCGGCGGTCAATCCGTGCGGGGGCCGGCATCGATGTGCCGTGCCATTTCCGGTAGCCGCATCACGTGAGGATCTTGAGCCCCAGGGCGCGTGCCGGGCGTACGGTTCGAGGCATGGCGCGAGATCCAATGACCGCCGACGACATCACCCTCCGGCGCGGCACCCGCCGACACCCGTCCGACCTTCGACATCGCCATGGCCGCGATGGGCGAGCTCATGGCTCGCCGAGGGATCGGGATCGGGCTTGATCCGGAGCTGTTCTGGCGACAGATCGAGCCGGTCCTCGCGCACGTCGCGGTCACCGCCCCCGAGTGGTGGATCGCGATCGACAATGCCGATGACACGATCGTCGGCTACGCCCGGTGCGTCGAGCGGGGCGGGTTGTTCGAGCTATCCGAGCTGTTCGTCCGGCCCGATCGCCAGTCGGCCGGGCTTGGACGGCTGCTCATCGGTTCATCGCCGTCGCGCCGTCGCTCTTTCTCTGACGGACGCAGCCGCGTCTGACGCGCAACTGCGTCTCGTGATGCGGCTACCGGAAACGGCAACGCGGTCCGGCTCGCGACGGCTCGCGACGGCTCGCGATATGCGGCTACCGGAAACGGGATGGGAC
>JACDAH010000202.1 GCA_013695505.1 Chloroflexota bacterium
GGTTCAAGCGGCCTGATCGATCAAGCTGCTGGAAGGAATTTCCACGCAACTTGACAAGGGCTCTGTAGCCTCGTGGGTATGCCCAGCCACCTGAACGCGTTTGAGCGGGAATTGATCACAACCCTCTTGGCGCCCGATCACCCAGTGACCCGACATCCTCGCTGGACCTGATCGTCTGGACTAGCCTCGGAATCCCGCTCATCGTCGGGATCCTCCTCGTCGTCCTGGGCGTTGTCAGCCGTTTCGGCGGATGAGCACCTAGGCGCAGGGGTGGGATCCAGCGGTCTGGCCCCGGTGCCGACGTCTCTCGACCGCGTCTGGTGTCATTGGCGGACTCATTGGGACGATCGCGCGCTCACGCTTGACGTCTCCGCGATAGAGCTGCAGCGGTGCCGTCCTGGCGGAACTGATCGACGCGTGTTAGCCGCCCCGCTTGGCGATCGTCCGTGCTCGACATCCAACAAGGAACGCCGGTCGGTCGTTCTCGCCCCGTAGGCGGCGCGGCCCACCGGCTGCGCCGCAGGAGCCGGACGGGCCCCGAAACCCCTTTTGAGTTCGAGCGGGCCCGACCTCGACGAATGCCTCGGCCGGCAGGCCTGCGGGCGTCCACCACCGCGTTGTTGGCGAGGACCTCGCCCGGCCGCCAGGAACTCGGCGCGCCCGAGTCGCCGACGGAGCCGTCCGCTTGGAGGCGCGGTCCGATCACCCCGGACCGCCACCATTCCGCCTCCGACTCCGCAATGCGCCGGAGACTGTTCGCCGACCGCCCGCAGGATTGCTCGCGATCGCCGCCGGGCGGAATGCGTGCGAGTGCTGCAGTGCGAGCCACGAGATGATCAGGAGGTCCCGCCAGGAGTCCGTGGTGCAGCGGCGCACCGCGGACGCGGTCCGATGCATGCAGCGTTCCGCCGTCCGGGGCATGATCCGACCTTGCGCCCCGGACGTTCGGGAGACGTCTGCAGCCGAAGGTCATCTCTGTGGAGGAGTTCATGAGAGCACCCGTCATCGCCCGCGGTCGTGCCCGCCGCCTGGCGATCCTCGCGACGACGTCGCTGGTGGCTGCGTCGCTGTTCAGCGGCGCATCGAGCGCCATCGCCGCCGGCGGCGGGAAGAACCACTTCAAGGCAACCATCGCCGACGGCGGCGGCGGCGAGGCCGGCGAGCTGCGAACGCCGCTCCAGTTCGAGGAGGAGGCGGCCAACGCTCCGGGCGTCGGCGCCCAGACCCTGTTCTCGCGATGTCGCTTCGATCTCGGCTCGAAGGTCTACGCGCCGATCGGCGGCCAGCAGCACGATGCGATCGTCGGCGACACGAGCTTCACCTTCGCCGACGGGACGTCCTGCTTCAATCCCCAGAACGAGCAGAACATCGTCATCAACCCCGGCAACACCCAGAACCTGGTGACCTCGGCCAACGAGTACCGGGCGATCGAGCAGGCCGTCTACGTCTCGAAGGACGGCGGCGCCTCGTGGACGGACGTTCAGCTCCTCGGCTGGACCCGCTCGACCGGCGGGTCGGGCGCGTTCTCCAACGTCGACTCGTGCGGCGACCCGGTCCTCGCGTTCAACAGCGACGGCAGCCGGCTCTACTTCACCCAGCTGGTCTGCAACTTCGACAAGTTCCCGCGGACGAAGTCCGGCGTCGCGATCGCCTGGTCGGGCGACGGCGGCAGCCACTGGTCGGCCCCGAAGATGATCGACTACCGAGCCAGCGGCGACTTCTTCGCCGACAAGGAATGGCTCACCGTCGGACGCGACGGCACCGTATACGTGACGTGGACGAAGTTCTACCAGGGCCCGCGCGGCCTCGGCTACCTGAAGTCGCCGATCGTCATGTCGACGTCGTCGAACGGCGGCAATTCGTGGTCGTCGGTCAAGGAAGTCTCCGACGCGGCGCATCCGTACAACCAGGGCTCACAGGTCGGCGAGGCGCCGGACGGGACCCTCTACGTCGCCTACGAGGCATCGGACCCGGCGACGAACTACGCGACTGACCAGCTGGTCGTGGCGAGCTCGACCAACCACGGCACCACGTTCACCCAGCACGCCGTCGCGCGCGTGTTCGACGACTTCAGCTGCTACCCGATCCAGCGGCCCGGCGCCCAGGATCGCCAGACGCTGAGCTACGAGCAGTTCCGGATCAACAGCTTCCCATCGATGGCCATCGACCCGTCGAATGGCCGTATCGCGGTCACCTGGGCGGACAACGAGGGCGTCGGCAACTGCGGATCGAGTGATCCGACGTTCACCGGCGCCGCCACCTCCAATCAGGTCAAGCTCGTCACCTCGACCGGTGGGTCGACGTGGTCGAGCGTCCGGACGATCACAACCGGGGCGGCCGACAAGGTTTATCCGTCGGTCGGCGCGAACAACGGCCGGATCGTGGTCGGCTACTACACCCGCGCCTATTCGCCGACCCCGACCCCGACCGACCGCAGCTGCGGCATCGAGGAGCGGGACACGGCGACCGGTGCCCTCGTCCTGCCTGTCGAGGCCGATCGGGCCGCGGCGCCAGTCTGCCTCGACTGGGCGATCCGCTCGTCCTCGGACAACTTCGGAAACGAGACCCGGGTGACAAGCGAGTCTTCGAACCCGTACATCCTGTTCTCGGGTTCGTTCATCGGCGACTACACGGGCACCGCGGTCGACGCGGGCGGCCACGCGGTCACCGTCTGGACGGACTTCCGGGGCAACCCGGGCGTCACCACCCCGAACCAGGACACCCTCGTCGGCACGGGCTACTAGCCCACCGTCCGCGGACTCACGACGACCCGGTCGCGGCGGCGACGCCCGGCCGGGTCGTTCGGTGTCAGCCCTTGTCGACGAGGGGGCCGACCTCACCGATCAGGCGCTCGAGCGTCTCGTCGTCATACGGTGCCGGCTGCTCGGAGATGACCGTGTGGAAGCCGAGCTCGAGATAGGGCGCCAGCTTCTCGGCCAGCTGCTCAGCCGTCCCGTTCCAGAACGTGGAGTCATCGGCCACGTCGGCCAGCGGCGTCCTGTTGTGCTCCATCGCGGCCTTCCAGACGCGATCGGCCTCGGCCTCCGTGTCGCGGATCGTGGCCTTGATGCCGAGCGTGAACTCGATGGCGGCCGGATCGCGGCCCACATCCTCGCAGTGCCGGCGGAGCACCTCGACCTTGTGTCGCATGAAGTCGAGCGGGCCCATCCCGTTCCACATGTCGGCGTAGCGGGCGACCGTCCGGAGGGTCTTCTTCTCGCCCGATCCGCCGATCATGATCGGCAGGTGGGCCTGGATCGGCCGCGGCTGCTGACTGAGGTCGTCGAACTGGTAGTGGCCGCCGGCCCCCGACGTCACCGACTTGCCGTCGAGGATCTCGCGAATCGCGCCGGCCGACTCGTCGAGCCAGTCGAGCCGCTGGCCGAAACCGGAGCCGAAGTTGATGCCGTGGGCGGTGTGCTCGGGCTCCATCCACGCCCCGCCGACGCCGAGGATCGCCCGCCCGTCGCTGATGTGGTCGAGCGTCGTGGCCAGCTTCGCCTGGAGCCCCGGGTTGCGGAATGTGTTCGCGCCGACGAGCAGCCCGAGCCGGAGGCGTTTCGTGATCCCGGCCGACCCGACGAGGCTCGCCCAGCCCTCGAAGATCGGCTGGTACGGGTCGCCGAAGATCGCGTAAAGGTGGTCCCACGCCCAGAGGTGCTCGTAGCCGAGCTCGTCGATCCGGTGAACCGCCGCGGCGTACGACGGCCAGTCCGTCGATTGATTCCAGAGCAGGATTCCGAACTTCGTGGTCATGGAGTCTCCGCCGGGCTACGGATCGGGTGGGCTCCAGAGTCTACGACGGACGCCCGGAGAGGTCGCCGCGAGTCCGTCGTCGGCCGTCGCACCGCAACCCGAATCGCGGGAGTAGAGTGTCGGTTCCAGATGTCGAGGTGTGAACGTGGAGCCCAAGCGACCCAAGCCG
>JACDAH010000205.1 GCA_013695505.1 Chloroflexota bacterium
CCGCGCTGCGGGCAATCTGGTCGCGCGCGGAGGCGTAGGCGCTCTTCGGCAAGGTCTCACCCGCCCAAGGCTGGCCGAGTCCTCCGCGCCCCGCGCTCCGCGCTCCGCACTCCGTACGAGCGGGCCACCGAACGACGATGGCTGCAGGGGCGCGCCGGGTCAGCGGGGGCGCGAGCCCCCGCTCGCCGTTGCCTCGATCGCGCGGTCGAACAGTGCCGCAGTGACGAATCCGTAGACGAGATGGGCCACGAGCATGACCTGTGGCCGGGCCGGTCGATCCTTCCAGGGCGGCGGAAACAGCTCGACGGCCGGAGCCGTGACGACATACGCGGCGCTCCAGACGCCCGCCCCGTAGGCGGGGCCAACGACCGCAGCAGGGACTCGCCGGGGAGTAACGACCCGAGCCAGTCCAAACAGGGCCCCGAACGCCGCGCCCGTGGCGAGGTGGACGAGCGCGGTACCTACCCGCCGAGCCAGTTCCGGCGTCGAGTTGCCTCTGCCAGAGGCTGCGAGCAGTCGATCTGTGATCCGCCGGGGCGGCTGTGTTCCGAGGAGGCCGAGCCAGCGCGCAGGGAGCATCACCATGCTCATGACGAGGGTCGCGGCCATCCCTGCGCCGGCTCCCACGACGACTGCGCGAGGAGCCGCCACGGTCTCCGGCGAACCGTCGTTCGTCGTCGCGCGGGGCTCTGATGCAAGGATCCCTGCCATCGTTCCATGGTGGGTGGATCGACCCTTCAGAACCGCCACGACGAACCGCCGCGTTGTCGCAAGCCGCTTGCATCCGGGCGGGCGGAGCAGAACGGTATCCGCATTGTCGAGTCGGGCCGGCCGACGGGCGCCCGGGTCCGCTGCGCGCGATCTCGGTCGCGCGGACGGGGCGCCGATCCACATGAACGGACCCGACCGCTGATCGGCGATCGGGTCCGTGCTCGGCGATGGAATCCGCCTGGGTCGGGACTCAGCCCGCCGGGGAACGGCTGTCGTCGTCGTGGCTGACGATCTTGCTCGGGTTCACGCTGGTCGCGTCGCGGGTCGTCGAGGTGCCAACGGGGCGATCCGTTGCGCCCTGGGTCCCGCTCCGCTCCCGGCCGGCCTCGTTCTCCTGGCCGGACACATCCTCGCCGCGGCGATTGATGCTCTCGTGGTCCGTCTTTACCTCATCGCGCTCGTCGTCCGTCATAGCGGAGTCTCCTGTGGTCCGGCGCCGGACATGCCGACGCTCCTCCAGAGAGTCCTCCCGGCGAGCGCCCCGGATCATCGCCGTCGGCGCCCCGACATGACAGGCGTCTCACAACCGAGTCGCCGTCGGGCCGTCCCTGCGACCTTTCAGCCGCATTTCAACCGCTCCCGTTCGTTGGAATCCACCGGTGGGTATCTGCCAACATGCGTTACCTGACCAAAGCCGTGGAACGAACATTCCATATCCAAGGCAGGGACGCCCACACGACGAGGCAGGTATGCCCGAGCGACGGAGTTCCGTGCTCGACGGCCCCCGGTTCGGTCGATCGTTCGACGAGCCGGCAACGGGGGCCGATCCGGTCCGCCTTGTGGACCGGCCCCTCGGGGGACGCATTCCGCCGCAGCGGCCGGGGCACGGTCCGACACTCGTGACGGCTGAGGCGGGCTCGTCGGTGGGACGCGTACCGGCAAACGGCTCCGGCGGCTCCGGCAGCTTCTTCCGGGCGTGCATCCTGCTTCTGCTTCAGGAGCATCCGGCCCACGGCTACGACATCCTCGAGCGCCTCGCTCCGTTCGGGTTCGACTCGGGCGATTCCGGCTGGCTCTACCGGACGCTCCGTTCCTACGAACGCGAGTCGATCCTCGAATCGACCTGGCAGATCTCGTCAAGCGGCCCGCCTCGGCGGGTCTACAGCCTGACCGCCGAGGGCACGGCCGTCCTCGACGCCTGGGCCACCGCCCTGCGCGGGAGCAAGCGCGGGATCGATGAGTTCCTCGACCGACATGGCCGGGCGGTCGATCGCCGCCCCGGCAACTGAATCGACCCGAACGACGCACGGATCTAGGAGGAGCGCGACATGGCGGATTCCACTGGCGGCACGGCGACCGAGGATCCGGTCGTCCACATCCTCTGGATCAACGCCGGCTTGAGCTGCGACGGGGATTCGGTGGCCCTGACGGCCGCGACGCAGCCGAGCATCGAGGAGATCGCTCTCGGCGCGCTGCCGGGCCTGCCGAAGGTGGCGATCCACTGGCCACTGATCGACTTCGACAACGGCCCGGTCGGCGGCGTCAACGACTTCATCGAATGGTTCTTCAAAGCCGAGCGGGGCGAGCTGGACCCGTTCGTCCTGGTCGTCGAAGGCTCGATCCCGAACGAGTCGATCAAGTCGGAGGGCTATTGGTCCGGCTTCGGCAACAATCCCGCGACCGGCCAGCCGATGACGACGAGCGAGTGGCTCGATCGGCTCACGCCGAAGGCGCTCGCGGTCGTCGCCGCCGGGACCTGCGCGACCTACGGCGGGATCCACGCGATGGCCGGCAACCCGACCGGAGCGATGGGCGTCCCGGACTACCTCGGCTGGAACTGGAAATTGAAGGCCGGCATCCCGATCGTCTGCATCCCGGGCTGCCCGACCCATCCGGACAACTTCTCCGAGACGCTCCTCTACCTCCTCTATCAGGCGGCCGGCGTCGCCCCGATGATCCCGCTCGATGAGGCCCTCCGCCCGACCTGGCTCTTCGGAGCCACGGTTCACGAGGGATGCGACCGGGCCGGCTACTACGAGCAGGGCGATTTTGCGACCGAGTACGGCTCGCCGAAGTGCATCGTCAAGCTCGGCTGCTGGGGACCGGTCGTCAAGTGCAACGTCCCGAAGCGCGGCTGGATCAACGGCGTGGGCGGCTGCCCCAACGTCGGGGGGATCTGCATCGGCTGCACGATGCCGGGCTTCCCCGACAAGTTCATGCCGTTCATGGACGAGCCGCCGGGGGCGCGCGTCTCGACCGCGGCGAGCGGCGCCTACGGCTCGCTGATCCGAGGCCTCCGGGGGATCACCGCCCGGACCGTCGACAAGGAGCCGAAGTGGCGCCATCCGGGCAAGGAGCTCACGACCGGCTATCAGAAGCCGTGGTCCTGAGCGTCGCAGCCGTCGCGCGGCACCACACGAACGTGAGCACCAACCGCCGACCGACCGGTCGTGCGAACCGGTCGGACAAGGAGTAGCCAGATGGCGACTGAAACCCCCAGCAGGTCCGCGAACCAGACCGAGAACCTCGTCGAGATGGCCTGGGAC
>JACDAH010000223.1 GCA_013695505.1 Chloroflexota bacterium
GACTCGGCGGACCCGGCGGCCCGGGCGGACGGCCCGGCGGCCCGGGTGGCCGCGGTCCCGGAATGATGGGCATGGGCATGGGCATGCCGCCGGCCAGATCGAAGGACTTCCGCGGCTCGTTCCGGCGGCTCATCGGGACGCTCGGGCCGGAGCGGCCGCTGATCCTGGGCGTCATCGTCCTCGCGATCGTGAGCGTGACGTTCGCGGTCGTCGGCCCCCGGATCCTCGGCAACGCGATCAACACCATCTTCGAGGGCGCGCTCGGCAAGCAGCTCCTCTCGACCGGCGCGACGCAGGAGCAGCTGATCGACACGCTTCGCGCGCAGGGCAACAACCAGCTGGCCGATCTCTTGTCGGGCATCCACCTGAACCCCGCCGGGATCGACTTCGCGGCCCTCGGGGGCGTCCTGCTGGTCCTCGTCGGGATCTACGTCGTGAGCTCGATCTTCAGCTGGTTCCAGGGCTACCTGATGGCCGGCGTCACGCAGCGGACCGTGCTCCGCTTGCGCACCGACGTCGCCGTCAAGCTGGGCCGGCTGCCGCTGAAGTACTTCGACGGCCACCCCCGCGGCGACCTCCTCAGCCGGGTCACGAACGACATCGACAACATCGGCCAGTCGCTCCAGCAGAGCCTGACCGCGCTGATCACCTCGCTCCTGACGATCGTCGGCGTCCTGATCATGATGGTGCTGATCAGCCCGATCCTCGCGATCGTCTCGCTCCTGGCCGTGCCCGCCTCGCTGGCCGTCACCATCCTCATCGTCAAGCGCTCGCAGCAACAGTTCGTCGCCCAGTGGGCCTCGACTGGCGCGCTGAACGGCCACGTCGAGGAGATGCACACCGGGCACGCGATCGTGAAGGCCTTCGGCCGCCAGCGCGAGGCGATCGAGACCTTCGATCGCGAGAACGAGCGGCTCTACGAAGCGAGCCAGAAGGCGCAGTTCATCTCCGGGATCATCCAGCCCGCGATGACGTTCATCTCGAATCTGAACTACGTCGCGATCGCGGTCATCGGCGGGCTGCGCGTGGCATCGGGCCAGCAGACGCTCGGGGACGTCGTGGCGTTCATCCAGTACTCGCGTCAGTTCACCTTCCCGATCATCCAGACGGCGAGCATCGTCAATGTCCTCCAGTCGGCAGTCGCCTCGGCCGAGCGCGTGTTCGAGCTGCTCGACGAGCCCGAGGAATCGGCCGATCCGGTCCCGGCGTCCCGGTTCGACGAGCCCGTCGGCTCGGTCGCCTTCGAGGACGTCTCGTTCCGCTACCTCCCGGACCAGCCGTTGATCGACAACTTGTCGCTCGAGGTCGAGGCCGGTTCGACGGTCGCCATCGTCGGCCCGACCGGCGCCGGCAAGACGACCCTGGTCAACCTGTTGATGCGGTTCTACGAGCTCGATGGCGGCCGGATCACGGTCGACGGTGTCGACACCCGCGACCTGTCACGCGACGCCCTGCGGCGAGCCTTCGGTATGGTCCTCCAGGACACCTGGCTGTTCCACGGGACGATCCGCGAGAACATCGCCTACGGGAAGCTCGACGCACCGGATGCCGACCTCGAGGCCGCCGCGGAGGCAGCCCACGTCGAGCACTTCGTCCGGACCCTGCCGGACGGCTACGACTCGGTGATCGACGACGACGCGACGAACGTGTCCGCCGGTGAGAAGCAGCTCCTGACGATCGCCCGCGCGTTCCTGGCCGACCCGCCGATCCTCATCCTCGACGAGGCCACGTCGTCGGTCGACACCCGGACAGAGGTCCTCATCCAGAAGGCGATGGCCCGGCTGATGAAGGGCCGGACGACGTTCGTGATCGCCCACCGCCTCTCCACGATCCGCGACGCGGACACGATCCTCGTCATGGACCGTGGCCGAATCGTCGAGCAGGGGACCCACGACGAGCTCCTCGCTCGCCGTGGCGCATACGCCGCGCTGTACCAGAGCCAGTTCGCGGAGCCGCTGGCCGAGGCGGTCTGAGCTCCTCACGGACAGGCAACAGCCCCCGCCGAGCGATCGACGGGGGCCGGGATCAAGATGCGGACGGATGCTCAGCCTTCGACGCACCGAGAGCGGAAGCTCGAACGACCCGCAGACAGCTCGCCGAAGGCCTTCTCGTCGAGCGCATGCCCGTCGACGACGCCGGTGACGGACGCCGCCCGAACCGATCCCTTTGAGGATGACGAGACACGGCAGGCCTCGTCATCGGAGGTCGAGCGATCCTTGGATTGGTTGATCGGGCCGAAGCCCGTCCAGGTCGCGGCCGCCGTCACGTCGCGGCTCGATCCGGGGACGCACTCGTACTCGTTGCAGTCGTATCCCGTCACGCTCACCGTCACGGCCGCGAGGGTCGCCGACGCCAGCTTGGAGTCGAGGCGGAGCGCACCACTCGGGACGTCGACCCGGCAGCCGGACTCATAGATCGGGGTGCCGACGAAATCGCCGGTCACGGTCGAATAGGTATACGAGCTGAGGTCAACGCAGACCTGGCTCGCGTGGATGACGCCGGCGCCGCTGTCGGTCAGCTTGCCGGCGAAGGCGCTGATCTGCTGATTGATGCAGGTCTCAGTGTCGTCGCCGTTGGCGACGCAGGTTCCGGCATAGGCCTGGGCGCTCGTGCCGTTCTGGGTGAAGGTGGCGTCGCCCCCTGGCGCGGTGTCGGCCGAAACCGGACCGGCAGCCACGGCAAGGAGACAGGCCGACGCGACCGTGATGGCTGCGACTCGGAGACCGGACAGCGAATGCTTGCTCACGTGAGGTTCCCTCCAGGTGCCGCGGGAAAGCTCCGCGGCTTGCTCGGGAAACGCATGGCAACCATGTCTGTGACCGCATCCAAGCCCGATGTCGGCGGGCCGACACCCACCACGAGGCCGGAGCCGGCAAACCGAACAAGGCCGGGTCGAGCCGGATCGAGCCGGATCCCGACGTCGGTCGTAGAGTCCGGGGATGGCCTCGTCCCACCGCGCCTTCGTCCTGCGCCACACGCGGCTGCGGCCCGTGCCCGGCCTCGAGGAAATCCGCCTCCACCTCGCCGACGACGTCCTGGGTCTGTGGCACGCCGTCCAGGTGGAAACGGTCGATCCGGACGCCGCCCTGCCGTACTGGGCGTTCGCCTGGGGTGGCGGCCTCGCGATCGGGCGCTACCTGCGCGAGCATCCCGAGGCGGTGGCGGGCCGCCGGGTGCTCGACTTCGCCGCCGGCTCGGGGCTGTGCGCGATCGCCGCGCTCCGAGCCGGAGCGACAGTAGCGATCGGCGTGGACATCGACCCATTCGCCGCGGCCGCGAT
>JACDAH010000229.1 GCA_013695505.1 Chloroflexota bacterium
CATCTGCGCCGCCGAGCCAAACGGCCGCGAGCCAAACGGCCGCGAGCCAGCCGCCCCCCTCGGCCGGCGTCTCGGCGGCGGCGGAGTCGACCGCCCCGTCGGATGCCGCCTACATCGGCCCCGAGGCGACGATCACCTACTCGATCTGGGGCGACCCGTCCGAGATCAAGAGCCAGCAGGCCGTCGTCGATGACTTCCACGTCGCCAACCCGAAGATCACCGTCAAGGTCACCGTCTCGGACTGGGACACCTACTGGGACAAGCTCCAGACCGGGATCGCCGGCGGCGACGCGCCCGACGTCTTCGCGATGGACGGCCCGCTCTTCCCCGACTACCAATCCCGCAACGTCCTGCTCGACCTGAAGCCGTACATCGACAAGTCCGGGTACGACCTCGGCCAGCTGGCCGACCAGGCGGTCGGCGACTTCACGACCGCCGACGGGCAGTTCGGGCTCCCCCGCGACCTCAACGTCGTCGCCCTCTTCTACAACAAGAAGATGTTCGACGCGGCGAGCCTGCCCTATCCCGACGACACGTGGGACTGGGCCAAGCTCGTCGAGGTCGGCAAGAAGCTGACGATCGACAGCAACGGCGACGGCAAGACCGACCAGTGGGGCCTCTACACCGAGACGTCCGACATGGAGAACTACTGGTCGTCGCTCGTCTGGCAGAACGGCGGCGACATCGTCGCCCCGGACGGCAAGTCGTCGCTGCTGGGCACGGACCAGGCCGTCGGCGGGATCCAGTTCCTCCAGGACCTGATCTGGAAGGACAAGATCGTGCCCGATCCGGCGCTGTTCGCCGAGACCGGCGATGCCTTCGAGCAGGGCAAGGCCGCGATGGAGGTGAACGGCTCGTGGCTCGTCGCGACCGACCTGGCAGCCGGGCTCGACTTCGGGATCGCGCCGCTGCCGCAGGGCCCGGCGGGCCGGGCGACATCGATCAACCCGACAGGTGCGGTCGTCTTCCAGGGCTCCAAGAGCCCGGACGCGGCCTGGGAGTTCGTCAAGTACCTCGCGAGCCCTCCCGCCCAGACCAAGCTCATGGAGCTGAAGGCGTCGCTGCCCGCGAACAAGGAAGTCCTGGCAGGCCCGTTCGGCTCGTCGTTCGACGGGGCGAAGGTGCTCGCAGACTCGATCGCCTACGCCCACATCAAGCCCTCGTTCAAGGGCTACGACGAGTTTGCGACCGCACTCCAGACCGAGCTCGACGCCAACGTCTTCATGGAGCCAAAGGAGACGGCGCGCCAGGCGATCGACAAGGTCTTGAGCGACCTCGATGCGATTCTCGCGGGCGGGTGAAGCACACGCCGGCAGGTCGGGCGCAAGCAGTCGCCGGGTCCGGACGCACCCGTGACGGCACGGTGACGCGGACGGCACCGTGACGGCGCCCGCCGCCAACCGCAACCGACGGGGCAGGGGCGGAGGTCCGCTCAGCGGCGAAGGTCGCTGGGCGCTCCTCTTCCTCGCCCCGACGATCCTCGGGCTGGTCGTGCTGTCCGCCGGTCCCATCCTCGCGACCATCGCGATCAGCCTGACGAAGTGGGACCTCCTCCGTGCCCCACAGCTCGTGGGGCTGGACAATTTCGTGGACCTCGCGTCGGACGATCGCTTCCTGCTCGCGCTCCGCAACACGGCGTTCTACACGGTCGTGTCCGTCCCGCTCGGGATGGTGATCTCGCTCGGGCTCGCCCTCGCCCTCAACCAGACCATCCGCGGGATCGCCTGGATCCGGACCGCGTATTTCCTGCCGGTGGTGACGTCGACGATCGCGATCGCCCTCGTCTGGCAATGGATCTACAGCCCCGATTCGGGGCTTCTCAACCAGTTCCTCGCTACGTTCGGGATCGCACCGCAGCGCTGGCTCAGCAATTCGACCCTCGTGATGCCGGCGATCGTCGTGATGTCCGTCTGGCAGGGCCTCGGCACGAACATCATCATCTTCCTGGCCGGGCTCCAGGCCATCCCCGGCGAGCTCCTCGACGCGGCCAGCGTCGACGGCGCCGGCCGCTGGGCGCGCTTCCGGAACGTCGTCCTGCCGCTCCTCACGCCGAGCATCTTCTTCACCGGCGTCCTGAGCCTGATCGACAGCTTCCAGGTTTTCGACCAGGTCTTCGTGCTGTCGCGGCCGCGCCCGACGGACGCCACGATCACTGTCGTCTACTTCATCTACGAGAACGGCTTCAAGTTCTTCAAGATGGGCTATGCGAGCGCCGCGTCGTGGGTCCTGTTCGTGATCGTGGCGGTCTTCACGACCATCTACTTCCGGTCGCAGAACCGCTGGGTCCATTACCAATGACAGCCAGTGACGGCGCCAGTGACGGCGCCGACGGCCCCGGTTTTGCCCTCGCCCTCGCAGTCGCCCTGGCCGAGGCGGCTCCGGACGACCCGGCGTGCCCTCTTCATCGGCGTCCTCATCCTGGGCGGCATCCTGATGATGGTGCCGTTCTTCTGGATGATCACCACGTCGCTGAAGACCCGGGCCGAGGTCTTCGCCGTCTCGCCGACCATCCTTCCGACGCAGCCGCGCTGGGAAAACTACGCCGAGATGTGGAACGCGCTGCCCTTTGCCGCCTTCTTCGTCAACTCGGTCAAGCTGGCGGCGCTCAACACGATCGGCCAGGTGATCAGCTGCTCGATGGCCGCCTACGCGTTCGCCGTGCTCCGGTTCCGGTTCCGGGGCCCGCTGTTCGGGTTGCTGCTGGCGACGCTGATCATCCCGTTCCAGGTCGTCCTCGTCCCGAACTTCATCCTGTACCGGATGCTCCCCCACCCGTTCAGCACGAGCGGCAACTGGATCGGGACGCAGGAGCCGCTGTGGGTCGGGGCGTTCCTGGGCGGAGCATTCGGGACGTTCCTGCTCCGCCAGTTCTTCCTGTCGATCCCGCGCGAGCTCGCCGACGCGGCCCGGGTCGATGGGGCGAACCCGTGGCAGATCTACCGGCGGATCTACCTGCCGCTCGCCAAGCCCGCCCTCGCGACCCTGGCGATCTTCACGTTCATGTGGACGTGGAACGACTTCATCAACCCGATCATCTACCTGCGCGACGTCAACTCGTTCACGCTGACGGCCGGGCTGTCGCTGTTCCAGGGGCAGTTCGTCGGGAAATGGCCGCTGCTCATGGCCGGGGCGCTTGTCAGCGTCATCCCGATGATCATCCTGTTCATCATCGCCCAGCGCCAGTTCGTCCGAGGCATCGCGATGACCGGTATCAAGGGATGAGCTCGACGGCCGTCGACCGGACCCCCCTCTACCGCCAGATCGGGACCGATCTCCGGGCACGGATCGGGTCGGGCGACCTCGTGCCGGGCGCCCGGATCGAAACCGAGCTCGAGCTGATGGAACGCCACGGGGTCAGCCGGGCGACGGTCCGCCAGGCCCTCGGCGAGCTGGTGGCCGACGGCCTCGTCGAAATCCGGCGCGGGCTCGGGACGTTCGTGACGACTCCCCGTTTCCAGCACACGATCGGGGGCTTCTATTCGTTCAGCCGCGAGATCGAGCGGCACGGTGTCCGGCCCGGCACCACCGTCCTGGGGCTCGGCGTGGAGCCCGCCGATGAGCTCGTGGCGGGCGCGCTCGGGCTCCGACCGGATACCCGTGTTGTGGCCCTTCGAAGGTTGCGCCTGGCCGGCGAGGAGCCGCTCGTCGTCGAGACCAGCTACCTCCCGGCGGCTCGCTTTCCCGGGCTGGAGCGGGTCGACTTCTCGGCAGTCCGGCTGTATGACACGCTCACCCGGGAATATGGCTGCCGGCCGGTGCGGGCGCGGGAGACGTTCGAGCCGATCCTCCTGACCGACGACGAGGCCGGCTTCCTCGGCCAGGCGGCCGGCGGTCCGGCTCTGCGTGTCGAGCGAATCGCCTATGACCAGGACGACCAACCGATCGAGTTCTGCCGAAGCACGGTCCGGGGCGACCGCTATCAATACGCCGTGGAGCTGCGCGACCGATGACGACGCGACCGATCGACACCGCACCGAGCCTCGACCACCTCGTCGGCTGGCGGGAGTCGTCGACGACTGGAGTGGCGATCGAGGCCGCCCTCGCGGCGGCCCGGACGGGCGACGTCGCGCGCGCCGCGCGGGCGATGCTCGGCGGCGCCGAACGGATCGTCGTGACCGGTGCGGGGTCGTCCTTCTATCTCGCCCAGGCCGTTGCCGCGGCCGCCCGTCAGTCGACTCATCGCCCGTACAGCGCGGCGCCGCTTTCGGAGATCCTTCTGCGGCCCGGCGGCGTCCTGCTCGCGGGTGCCCTGGTCACGCAGCCCGTGATCGTCATCTCGCGATCCGGCTCCACCTCCGAGGCCGTTCGCGTCGTCGAGGAGATGCGCGCCCTCGGGCATCCGACGATCGCGGTCACCTGCCGCGCCGAGAGCCCGATGGCCAATCTCGCCGACGTCTCGCTCGTCTCGCCGGCTGGCGACGAGGAAGCGATCGTCATGACCCGATCGTTCGCGAGCATGCTCGCCCTCCTGCTCCGGCTCGTCGCCGACGTGGCGTCCGACAGCGAGCTCGCGGCGGATCTCGACCAGATGCCCGGGCACTGGCCGGAGGCGCAGGCCGCGGCGGACGTCGGGGCGCGGCTGGGAGCGACCGACTGGAGCCGGATCGTGATCCTCGGCGGCGGGGGCGCGGCGCCGATCGCGGTCGAATGGGCGTTGAAGCTGACCGAGACGACCCAGGTCCCGACGTTCTCGTGCGAGCCGCTCGAGTTCCGCCACGGGCCGATCTCGCTGTGCGAGCCGGGCGTGCTCGTCGTCGCGCTGCTCGGCGGGCCGGGTGCGGCCGACGAGGTGCGGG
>JACDAH010000243.1 GCA_013695505.1 Chloroflexota bacterium
CGGTGACAGCGCTGCACCGCCGAGCGCCGCCGCCACCGCCACCTGCAAGGGCGACGGCTCCAACGGCACGGTCAAGATGATGATCAACCAGTGGGTCGGCGCCGCAGCCAACGTCGCGGTCGCCCAGTGCCTGCTCCAGCAGATGGGCTACAAGGTCACCACGAGCACCCTTGCGGAGGAGATCGCCTGGCAGGGATTCGACACCGGCGAGGTCGACGTCATCCTCGAGAATTGGGGCCATCCCGATCTCGAGAAGAAGTACATCACCGACACGAAGAAGGCGACCGACGCAGGCCCCAACGGCGTCACCGGCATCATCGGCTGGTACGTCCCCGGCTGGATGGTCGACAAGTATCCGGACATCACCGACTACAAGAACCTCAACAAGTACGCCGACCTGTTCAAGACGTCCGAGTCCGGCGACAAGGGCCAGTTCCTCGGCAGCGATCCGACCTTCGTCCAGTACGACGAGGCGCTGATCGCCAACCTCGGGCTCAACTTCAAGGACGTGTTCTCCGGCAGCGAGGCCGCCTCGATCACCGCCTTCCAGCAGGCCGATAAGAACAAGACTCCGCTCATCGGCTATTTCTACGACCCGCAGTGGCTCCTGAACGAGATCAAGCTCGTCCAGGTCCACCTCCCGCCGTGGACCGAGGGCTGCGACAAGGACCTCAAGAAGGTCGCCTGCGACTATCCCGCCTACACGCTGAACAAGATCGTCCGGACCGAGTGGCTGAACACCGCCGGTGACGCTGCGACGTTCATCAAGAACTTCTCGTGGACGAACGCCGACCAGAATTCGGTCGCCGACGGCATCACGAACAAGAACATGTCACCCGAGGACGCGGCGAAGGCCTGGATCGACGCCAACCCGACGGTCTGGCAGAAGTGGCTCCCCTGACCCAGGGGTAGCCACCCGACCTTCGTCAACGGCCGGCCCCGCCGGCCGTTGCGATTCGACAGGAGGAGAGATGGCATCGCCGCGGGTCGTGATCATCGGAGCGGGGATCGTCGGGAGCGGGCTGGCCGACGAGCTGACCGAGCGCGGCTGGACCGACGTCACCGTGCTCGAGCAGGGCCGGCTCTGGGCGGCCGGCGGCTCCTCCTCGCATGCCCCCGGGCTCGTCTTCCAGACGAACGGCTCGAAGGCAATGACCGAGTACGCTCGCTACACGGTCGAGAAGTACTCCGGCCTCGAGCTCGACGGGCAGTGGTGCTTCCGCCAGGTCGGCGGGCTTGAGATCGCAACGACTCCGGAGCGGCTGGCCGAGCTGAAGCGGCGGTTGGGGTTCGCGACGTCGTGGGGCGTCGATGGCCGGCTGCTCGATCCCGACGAGTGCGTCGCCGTCTGGCCGCTCCTCGACCGGGATCGTATCCTCGGCGGCTACCTGGTCCCGAGCGACGGCCTCGCCAAGGCGGTCCGCGCCGCGGAGGTGATGGGCCGCCGGACGATCGAGCGCGGCGCCCGATTCTTCGACCAACAAACGGTCACGGCCATCCGGACCGATGGCGGCCACGTGACGGCCGTCGTGACCGACCGGGGCGAGTTCTCGGCCGACATCGTCGTGTCGTGCGCCGGGATCTGGGGCCCGCGGATCGGGGCGATGGTCGGGATGCGAACGCCGCTCCAGCCGCTGGCCCACCAGTACGTCCGGACGACCGAGGTCCCGGCGCTCGCGACGATGGCCGCGTCGGTCGACCTTGAGAACGACCGCCCGGTCCTCCGTCATCAGGACCGCGATCTCTATTTTCGCGAGCACGTCGACCGGCTCGGGGTCGGAGCGTACGGCCACCGGCCGATGCCCATCGACCCCGAGACTCTCCTTTCGCCCCGCGAGGCGGCGGTCATGCCGTCGGTCGTCGACTTCACGCCGGCCGACTTCGAGGAGTCGTGGGCCTGGGCCGTTGAGCTGATTCCCGCGCTCCGCGAGAGCAAGATCGAGAGCGGGATCAACGGCGTCTTCTCGTTCACGCCGGACGGCTTCCCGCTCATGGGCGAATCGCCGGACGTCGGCGGCTTCTGGGTCGCCGAGGCGGTCTGGGTGACGCACTCTGCGGGCGTCGCCCGGGCGATGGCCGAGTGGCTCGTCGACGGGGCGCCGCGGACCGACGCTCACGAGTCCGACGTGAACCGCTTCGAGCCGCACCAGCTCGGCCCGTCCCACATCCGCGACCGCGGCGTCCAGAACTTCGTCGAGGTGTACGACATCCTCCATCCGCTCCAGCCGATGGAGGCGCTGCGTCCGCTCCGGACCGCACCGTTCTTTCAACGCGAGCAGGAGCTCGGGGCGGTCTTCCTCGAGGGCGCCGGCTGGGAG
>JACDAH010000246.1 GCA_013695505.1 Chloroflexota bacterium
ATCCTCGAGCTGGGCGAGGGCGTCTTCGAGGTCAAGGCGACCAACGGCGACACGCACCTCGGCGGCGACGACTTCGACCAGCGCGTCATCGAATGGCTGCTCGCGGAGTTCAAGAAGGACCAGGGGATCGACCTCTCGAAGGATCCCCAGGCGCTCCAGCGGCTCAAAGAGGCGGCCGAGAAGGCGAAGATCGAGCTCAGCTCGACGTCCTCGACCGAGATCAACCTGCCCTACGTCACCGCCGACGCGTCCGGGCCGAAGCACCTCGTCGTGACTCTGACCCGGGCCAAGCTCGAGGATCTCGTCCGCGACCTCGTCGAGAAGACGCGCAAGCCGGTCGAGGCCGCGCTCAAGGACGCCGGGCTCAAGGCCGGCGACATCGACGAGGTCATTCTCGTCGGCGGCATGACCCGGATGCCCGCCGTCGTCGAGGCCGTCAAGGCGATGTTCGGGGGCAAGGAGCCGCACAAGGGCGTCAACCCGGACGAGGTCGTCGGCATCGGTGCCGCGATCCAGGCCGGCGTGCTGGCGGGTGACGTCAAGGACGTCCTCCTGCTCGATGTCACGCCGCTGTCGCTCGGGATCGAGACGCTCGGTGGCGTCATGACCAAGCTGATCGACCGCAACACGACGATCCCGACGTCGAAGTCGCAGGTCTTCTCGACGGCCTCGGACAACCAGGGCCAGGTCGAGATCCACGTCCTCCAGGGCGAGCGCGAGTTCGCGGCCGACAACAAGACTCTCGGGCGGTTCATCCTCGACGGGATCCCTCCGGCGCCGCGCGGGGTGCCCCAGGTCGAGGTGACGTTCGACATCGACGCGAACGGCATCCTCGACGTCAAGGCCAAGGACCGGGCGACCTCGAAGGAGCAGCAGGTCCGGATCACCGCGTCCTCGATGCTCTCGAAGGACGATGTCGACAAGATGGTCCGCGAGGCGTCCGAGCATGCCGATGAGGACAAGCAGCGCCGCGAGGAGGTCGAGATCCGCAACCAGGCGGAGCAGCTGACCTACCAGGCGGAGCGGGTCCTCAAGGATCTCGGCGACAAGGTGTCGTCGGAGGACAAGGCGGCCGTCGAAACCCAGGTGTCGTCACTCCGTGACGCGCTCAAGGGCTCCGACATCGGGGCGATCACGTCCGGCGCGACGGCGCTTGGCGAGACGCTCAACAAGGTCTCGACCGCGGCCTATCAGGCGGCCGCGGCTGAGGACTCGGCCAACGGCTCCGGCGACGGTGAAGGTGCCGGCGCCGAGGGAGAGGGCGGAGGCCCGGGCGCAGACGGTGAGCCCGAGGCTGAGCCGGCCGGCGCCCGTGCCGGCGGCGGGTCGTCGGACTCATCGGACGATACGGTCGAGGGTGAGTTCAAGGAGGTCTGAGCCGCCTCGGCCCCGCAAGCTCGAGGCGCCCGATCGGTGGCTCCCGGCTGGGCGCGTCTCGGGCACGGACCCGGTCGTGGCGGGCGCGTCTCAGGGCCGGCGCGTCTCGGCCGCGGCCCGGTCTGCACGTCTCGGGCGTGGACCCGGGCGCGCGTCCTGACAGGCGAATCTCTGCCGGTCGTTAGCGAGACCGGTCGCGACACTCGACCGCCTGGCGATCGCCTGTCAGGAGCTCGGGCCGGATCCACGCTCACTGGTCAGGCGGCGGCGGCGGACGCGCTGCCTTGCGACCGCCTGAGTGTCGCCTGACAAAAACCACAGGCCGCGCAGCGGCCGTCGTCGGTGCGGAGCGGCAAGCCAGCGCCGCACCTCTCGGGCGCGGTCCGGGAACGCGTTTCCGAACGTTGCCGCATGCGCCTCAATCCGGCGCCGGGCGGTGCGATCGTCCTTGATCACGAGCAACCGCCAGATCGCGACCGCATCCCAGCCGCGTCCGCGACCGATCTGTGGCGAGAGGCGCTCCTTTCGATCCAGCGTCACAAGCGTGGCCTGGACGTCCGGTACGACCGACTTCACCTCGACCACGAGCAGCACTCGCGTCGCCGGATGGAAGGCCAGGATATCGATCGAGCCGCGCTCGCCGAAGATGTTGAACGAGACCTCCGTCGCGACGAGCCAGCCGCCCCGTTGGAGGATCCCGACGAGCTGCTCGACGATGGCGGCATGGGCAGCGTCGAGCAGCCGGCCGAGCTCCTCGCCGTTCCATGACAGGCGGCAAGTCACCCGTGCACCGAGAGCGCCGGCGACCTTGTCCAGCGTCTGGACGGTGACCTTGCTCGCATGACCCTGCTCGATCCGCGCAACCACACCGCGAGACACCTTCGCTTCTCGCGCGAGCTCGTCCTGGGTCCAACTCTTGCGGATCCGCAGCGCCTTCAGACCTCGGCCGAACCCGACATCGTCCATCCCGAGAGCATGAACCCAGGCGATGCACCGGCAGTTATCAACGATCATCTGGTGATCGGCCAGATCTGACCGGCGAATCTCAGCAGGTCGTTAGCGGGACCCGTCCTGACGCTCGACCGCCTGGCGATCGCTTGTCAAAGGTTGCTGCGCTGTTCACGCGTGGGGTCCGCGGCGCGGCGGGGGAGGCGTTGCCTGGCGACCGCCTGAGGATCGCGTGACACAAAGTTGCACGCGAGAGCGGCCGCGGTGGCGAGGGCGGCCCCGGCGGCGGCACTACGGCGCCGAACTGACAGGCGGACTGGCGCGCATCTGCTCGAGCACGTCGGCGAGGGACAAGTTCGGGACGAACTCGGTCGTGACTCGCGGCCCGTCGATCGGCCACAGCTGCCACGCCTGGAGAACGCCAACGAGGCCGTTCCGTGGCGAGTCGTCGCCGACGAAGACCAAATACCGGTCGCCGATGGCGATGTCATCCATGAAGCCGCCCATCAAGTACCGCTGACACCCGATCGTGCCGCCCGGAATCCAGATCGTGATCACCGGCGCGACGGGGACGCCGCGGATCGTCTCCTCGACCTCGATCCGGATCAGACGAATGACGTCCGCCGCCTCGGACCGTTCCGGTCTCGTGACGGGCGCCCGTCCGCCGGGCGTGTTCCACTGCGCGGCTCCGACGCCGGTCACTCGCCCGACGACGACCGTTTGCGAATTCGCGGCATCCTCGGCCGGTGTCGTGACCATCCGGTCGTAGGTCGTCATGCGCGTGAGGCACGGCGGTGGCAGCTCTTCCGGCGGCTCGGCCGGATCGAGCGGCACGATCGCAACGGGCTCGACGGGCCCCGACGCGGGCCCGGGCGCGGAAGCGGGCGGTGGCTTGACGGCGACGCCCGAGGCGTCAGGCGAGCCAGCGATCGACCCATCGCCCGCGGGCCGGCTTGCAACCGGCGCAGGAAATCCGAGACGCCCGCCGAGCATGATCCCGCCGACGACCATCACCGCGACCATGACCCCGAGAGCAGCGGCGAAGGCCGGTCCGATCGGCCGTCGGCGGGCGACGTCACGCGGCCGGTCGGCAACGAACGGCTCGATCCGGGCGAAGCGAACCGCGAACCGGCCGAAGGTCTCGTCGTCGCGGTCGGTCATCGCAGCAGCTCCGGGTGATGGCGGAGGACCTCGAGGGCGCGCGCGACGAGTGAGCGGACCCCGGATTCGGAGAGGCCCATGATCGTTGCAATGTCGGCGTCGGTGAGGTCGCGCTGGTAGCGCAGGACAAGCACCTCACGCTGGCGGTCGGTCAACGCCCTGGCCACGGCACCGAACCAGAGCCAGAACTCCGTCCCGGCCTCGCCCGCGTCAGATCGGACCGGGCGCGATGGTCCGAGCGCCAGACGAGCCAGACGCCGGGCGCGACGCCAGCGGTCGGTCGCGATCCGGCGGGCGGTCAGGAGCAGCCATGGCAGCGCTGGCTCGGGTACGCGATCCCACGCCCGGAGCGCCCGCTCGAAGGTCTCGGCCGCGATCTCGTCAGCGTCGGCGGGGGATGCAGTCAGCCCGAGCAGGTAGCGATGGACATCCCGGAAGTGGTCCGCGTAGACGCGCTCGATATCGACGAGACGCGGCCGCACGGCCATCCGCACGGGCATGACAAGTGGTCCCTCGTCTTCGTCCGGACCCGCCATCAGCTGGTACACACCCCAACAACGAACGAGCGGGGCCGCGCGTCCCGCGTGACCCCGCCCGTCGGTGGTCGGATCAGCCGAGGAAGAGGTCGACCGACGGCGCCACCGCGCCCAGGATCAGGACCACCGCGTAGCCGGCGAGCAGGAGCAGCCCGGCGTAGAGGTGGACCTTGACGTTGACGCCCATCACCGCCATCAAGCCGTACGGGTTGTCGTAGTTCGGCTCGAGGCCGCGCGACACCTGGAGGGCGAGCGGGATCGTGAGCAGGGCAAGGAGTGCCGGGATCGGCAGAAGCCCGACGGCCACGCCGGCCACGAGGATGACGTAGGCCGCGATCGCCGCCACCCGGTAGCCACCGATGACCGTGGCCTTCGAGAGCCGGACGGGCAGCGTCCGCTTGCCGACGCGGGCGTCGCCGCGCCGATCCGGGATCTCGTTGACATACAGAATCAGCATCACGAGCAGGGCGATCGGGAGCGAGGCGACGAACGGCTCCCAGGACAGCTCGCCGCGGGTCTGGACGACATAGGCGCCGAGCAGCATCAGGGGTCCGAAACCGATCGCGACGGCGACCTCGCCGAGCCCGCGATAGACGAACTTCAGCGGTGGGGCGGTGTAGCCGATGCTCACGATGAAGCCGGCGACGCCGATGATCAGCAGCTCGGGCGAGCCGCGAAGGGCGAGCAGGAGGAGGCCGATGAGCCCCGCGGCGACGTAGAAGGTCGTCGCCAGCCCGGCCATCTGGCGGAACGACACGAGGCCGTACTGGATGACCCGCGAGCCGCCGCTGAATTGGGTCGGCGTGACGTTGGCCTCGTCGGCGCCCTGGACGCTGTCGAAGACATCGTTGGCGACATTCAGGCCGAGTTGGACGAACGCCGATCCGATGACCGTCAGGATGGCGGTCGGCGGGTCGAAGAACCCCTGGCGAGTTGCGATGACGATGCCGAGCACGACCGGGACGATCGTTGCCGACAGGAACGGCAGGCGCGTGGTCCGGAGGGCGAGCCAGCCGAACGAGAGCTTCGGCTTGACCGGTGTGCCGCGCTCGACCGAAAGTGCGTCGAAGTACTTCTTGGACTGTGCGGTCGAGCGCTCGGAGTACTCGAAGAATGGGACCTCGGCCTCGTCCCAGCCCCAGGCCCGCGCGGCACGGAACGTCATCCGGTCACCGACCGTCGCCGCGCGACCCCAGACCGTCACGTGTCGGCGCTCGTCGTAGCCGTAGCCCGGCTGCGGTCTGATGTGGGAGCCGGTAAGACTGACGTCTACGCCGGTCGGGACCGTGAACCCGGCCGGCGCGCGAAAGCTCGCCGTGCCGCCCGGTGCGTCGATGTCGGCGGTGAGGGCGACGCTCATCGGATAGCCCGCATCGTCCACGAATGTCAGGATCTGGTATGGGTAGCTCGCCAGCTTGGTGAGCCCGGCCGCAACGTCGAGGGCGGGCGTGCGTGGCATCGGCTCATTCCTGGCGGCGGTCGCGGCTGCCATCACGCGGCCGCCTTGCCGGCGTCGCTGACGACCGGGGCCGTCGCGGGACTGCCGTCGGCCCAGTAGAGGACCTGCCGCGGCGTGATCTCGATCAACGATCGCTCGAAGAACAGCGGCAGCGCGACCCGAGCCTTCAGGAAATACACGATCGAGGGCTCCTTCTTCTCCCAGATCGGGAGGAGGCGCTCCCAGCCGCCGTGGGGGTCTTCCTCGATGACCCGCGCGTCGCCCTGGATCGTCACCCGGTCCGTGCGGCCGCCGACCGCGACCGGATCGGTGATCGACAGCGAGACCTTCGGGTTCGCCTTGATGTGCTCGAGCTTGCGGGAGAACAGCGTCGAGGACGTGAGGTAGATCTTCTCGCCGTCGTAGAGCGGGATCAGGGGGTAGGTGACCGGATGGCCGGAGCCATCGACGACGGTCAGCTCGCCGACGAGCGCTGCATTCAGCAGCTCCTCGACGGGGTCCGGGAGAGTGCTCATGGTGATGGCTCCTTGGCCAGCGTTTCTTTGTGCTACCAGAAGCTAGCACGTTTTGGCGAGGATCGCAAGGCAGCCGGTGGCGATTGCCTCGAGCAATGCGGCGGTTCAGAATGGCGCCGTCAGCGGCGGCATGGGGTCCTGCCGCCGACCGTCATCGGTCACGCCGAGGGAGCACGTGCCCGACGCCCGGTTCCTGCGCGTCGTCACGTTCCGGACGAACGGTCCGGACTCCGCGGTCGACGCCGTCCTGCGGGCCGCAGTCCTCCCGGATCTGATCGAAGATGCCGAGATCTGCGACGTGTGGATCGGAAGGCGGGAAGCCGGCTCGGACCGAAGCCGGGTGCTGGCGTCGACGTGGATCGATGTCCAGGATTCGCCAGAGGCGCCCGAGGCGGCGGATGCCATCGCGCTCCAGCACCGCCTGCTGGCCGAGCTGGGCCCGACGACCATCGACCGGATCGAGCAGGCCCGCCTCGCGGTCCACGCCCGGTTCGACCGTCTCGAGGAGGCTCGCGTCCTGCGGGTATTCCACGGTCGCGTTCTCCCCGGCGAGCTCGATACGTACGTCGCGGAGGCCGAGAGCGGGATGCTCGCGGACGCCGCCGTCAACGATGGGCTGGTCACGTTCGCGCTCGGCATTATGGGCGCGGCTGACGCCGACGCCTTCGTCACCGTGTCCGCGTGGACAGGCTGGGCGGCGATCGAGGCGGCAACGGGCGGCAACATCCGGAGACCGTTTGCGACGCGCCATGCCGCTCGACTCGCCACCTTCGAGGTCGTCCATCTCGAGATCCTGCCGGAGGCGCCGAACCGCCGCGCGCCCGTCGACGGGCCGGCAGGCGGGCGGGGTACCTGACAGCTTCTGACGGCTCCGTCGGGTACCATCTCGACCCCATGACCGACCGGCCCCCGATGTCCGATTCCGCCCTCATCCGGGCCCGCGGCCTGACCAAGCGCTTCGGCGCGTTCACGGCCGTCGACGCCGTCGACTTCGAGGTCGCCAAGGGCGAATCGTTCGGTTTCCTGGGGCCGAACGGCGCCGGCAAGACCTCGACGATGCGGATGATCGGCTGCGTCTCGCCCATCAGCGGCGGCACTCTTACGGTCCTCGATCAGGACCCGACGACGCAGGGCCCATCCATTCGCTCGCGTATCGGGGTGGTCCCGCAACAGGACAGCCTCGACACGGAGCTGACGGTCCGCGAGAACCTCGTCCTGTACGGCCGCTACTTCGGCCTGTCGCGGGCGGAGTGCGGACGGCGCGCCGACGAGCTACTCGAGTTTGCCCAGCTCACGGAGCGCCAGAACGACGAGGTCGAGCCGCTCTCCGGCGGGATGAAGCGGCGGCTGACAATCGCCCGGGCGCTCATCAACGAACCCGACCTTCTGCTCCTCGACGAGCCGACGACCGGACTCGACCCGCAGGCCCGACACCTGCTCTGGGATCGCCTCTATCGCCTGAAGCAGCGCGGCGTGACGCTCGTCCTGACGACCCATTACATGGACGAGGCGGAGCAGCTGTGCGATCGGCTCGTGGTCATGGACAAAGCGAAGATCGTCGCCGAGGGCTCGCCGCGCCAACTCATCGATCGCTACTCGACGAAGGAAGTGACGGAGCTGCGGTTCCCGGCGGGTGTCCAGGAGAGCCTCGACGGCCAGCTCGACGGCCTTGCCGATCGGATCGAGCGGCTCGCTGACCGGGTCCTCCTCTATGCCGATGACGGTGAGGCCGTGGCGGTCGCCGCCCACGAGCGCGGCCTCCAGCCCGAAACCGTGCTCGTCCGGCGATCGACCCTCGAGGATGTCTTCCTGCGGCTCACCGGCCGCTCACTCATCGAATAGCCGTGGCCGGGCTCACCTACGTTCTCGAGCACCGTGCCGTCCAATACCGGCGGACCTTCCGCTCGTCCGTGTTCACGTCGTTCCTCAGCCCGCTGCTGTTCCTCACGGCGATGGGGATCGGATTGGGCGGCTACGTCGACCGCTCGGGTGGTGCCGCGCTCGGAGGACTGACCTACCTCCAGTTCCTCGCCCCAGGTCTTCTCGCGGCCACGGTCATGCAGTCGGCAGCGTTCGAAGCGACCTTCCCGATCATCGGCGGGCTGAACTGGCAGCGGACGTTCCACGCGATGTATGCGACACCGTTGTCGCCGCGCGATATCGCGCTCGGCAATCTGGTGTGGACTGCGCTGCGGCTCGCGATGATCTCCTCGGTGTTCACCCTCGTCGTGATCGCCTTCGGGGCGGCGCACTCGCCGTTGGTCGTGGTCGGGATTCCGATCGCCGTCCTGACCGGGATGTCGTTCGCGGCCCCGATCTCGGCGTTCTCGGCCACCCAGCGGACGCCGAACCGGTTCAACGTGATCTTCCGCTTCGGGATCACCCCGCTGTTCCTCTTCTCGGGAACGTTCTTCCCGATCGAGTCGCTGCCGAGCTTCATCCAGCCGATCGCCTGGCTGTCCCCGCTCTGGCACGGCGTCGACCTGACCCGTGGTCTCGTGCTCGGCACGTTCTCCCAGAACCCCGGGTTGATGCTCGCCCACATCGTGGTCCTCATTGCGATCACGATCGTCGGGACATGGGCGACGGTCGTTACCGTCGAGCGAAGGTTGATCCGCGGATGACGGGCCCGACTCTCCCGCTCCGCGTTGCCCCGCCGATCATGTTCGGCAGCCGCCGCGCGCTCCGCCTCATCGAGCGGAACCTCTACGTCTACCGGCACGGCTGGATCGTCATCGTGTCCGGCTTTTTCGAGCCGTTGTTCTACCTCCTGAGCATCGGGTTCGGACTGGGAGCGCTGGTCGGGAACGTGCCCGGACCGGGCGGCGCCTCGATCCCGTACCAGCTGTTCGTGGCGCCGGCGCTCCTCGCAAGCTCATCGATGAACGGCGCGATCACCGAGGCGACGTTCAACTTCTTCTTCAAGCTCCGGTATCAGAAGACGTTCGACGCGATCCTGTCGACACCTCTGTCCGTGGCCGACATCGCGCTCGGCGAGATGGGCTGGGGGCTCATCCGGGGCGCGCTTTACACGGTCGGGTTCATCGGCGTGATGGTCGTCCTCGGGATCGGCGTGTCGCCGTGGCTGCTCCTGACCGTGCCCGCGGCGCTGCTGATCAGCTTCGGGTTCGGAGCCGTCGGGATGGCGGCGACATCGTTCATGCGGACGTGGCAGGACTTCGACCTGATCCAGCTCATCATCCTGCCGATGTTCCTGTTCTCGGGCACGTTCTACCCGGTCGAGACGTATCCGGATGGCTTGCGCTTCATCGTCCAGCTGACGCCGCTCTACCAGGGCGTCGACCTGCTTCGGTCGCTGGCCGTCGGCGTCGTCGGGCCCGAGGCGATCTTCCATGTCGCGTATCTGCTGGTCATGGGATTCGCGGGACTCTTCGTGGTGTCGCGGCGACTCGACCGCTTGCTTCTCAAATAGAGATGCCGCGGCGTGCCGCGCTGACAGCGCTGACGGCCGAGATCGTTGCGTGCCGAGCCTGTCCGCGGCTCGTGGCCTGGCGCGAGCTGGTCGCCGTCGAGAAGGTCGCCCGGTTCCGCGACGAGACGTACTGGGGCCGGCCCGTGCCCGGCTTCGGAGACCCCCGGGCGCGGATCCTGATCGTCGGCCTGGCGCCCGCCGCACACGGCGGCAACCGGACCGGGCGCGTGTTCACCGGTGACGCGTCTGGCGACTTCCTGTTCGACGCGATGCACGCGGTCGGGCTGGCGAACCAGCCGGTCGGCCGGCGGGCGGGCGACGGGCTGGCGCTCACCGATGCCTACAT
>JACDAH010000230.1 GCA_013695505.1 Chloroflexota bacterium
CCATGGGCTAGCCGGTCACCACCTGATCTGCGATGTCCAGGGCGCGATCGATGATCTCGAAGCCTTCGGCGAGCTGCTCATCGGTGATGCACAGCGGTGGGTTCGTATGGATCGAGTTGTTGAGCACCATCGTGTACAGCCCGTGCTCCCGGAAGTGCTTCCCGATCGCCTTCATCTCGTCGCTCGTGCCGTTGAAGGGGGTGAGCGGCGTCCACGGGTCACGGCTCCGCACGAGGTCGAGGATCCCGAACAGGCCGAGGTTGCGGTGGGCACCGACCGATGGATGTCGGGCGGCCAATTCCTCGTGATGGCGGCGCATCACGCCGTCGAGGCGGGCGGCGTTCTCGATCAAGCCGTCCTCCTCGTAGACCCCGATGTTGGCGAGCGCCGCCGCGCAGGAGACCGCGTGGCTCGAGTAGGTCAGCCCGCCGTAGTAGAAGTTCGTGTCGAAGTGCTCGGCGATCTTCCGGCTCATCGCGACCGCGCCGAGCGGCAGGTACGACGATGTCAAGCCCTTGGCCATCGCCAGCAGGTCCGGCACCGTGTCCCAGTGGTCGATCGCGAACCACTTCCCGGTCCGCCCGAAGCCGGCCATCACCTCGTCCGCGACCATCAGGATGCCGTACCGGTCGCACAGCTCGCGGACGCCCTGGATGTAACCGTCGGGCGGGATCAGGATCCCGTTCGTACCGACGATCGTCTCGAGGAAGATCGCCGCGATCGTGTGGGCGCCCTCGTAGCGGATGACGTCCTCCAGGCCCTGGAGCGCCTCCGCCGCGGGCCGTGACTCGGCCTCGCCCCAGCGGTGGGTGTCCGGGTAGCGGACGACGCCGACGAGAGCCGGCTCGTTCGCCCAGCGGCGAGGGTCGCCGGTCAGCGTCATCGCGCCGAGGGTCGCGCCGTGGTATGCCCGGTAGCGGGCGAGGATCTTGTGCCGGCCGGTGTAGGCCCGGGCGAGCTTGATCGCGTTCTCGATGGCCTCGGCGCCGCCAAGGGTCAGAAACACCTTGTCGAGGTCGCCCGGCAGGATCTCGGCGAGCTTCTGACCGAGACGCGCCCGGGGCTCCGTCGCGAAGGCCGGCTGGACGTACTGGAGCTTGGTCGCCTGGGCCGTGATCGCGTCGATCACGCGCCGATCGCCATGGCCGATGTTGACCGACATCAGCTGGCTGTTGAAGTCGAGGATCCGCTGTCCCTCGGGCGTGTAGAGGTAGACGCCCTCCGCCCGGTCGATCGCGATCGGATCGATCGCGCCCTGGGCCGACCACGAAAAGAAGGTGTGCTCGCGGGAGAGGCGGACGATCTCCTCGCTGCTCATCGTCCGGGTCGCGATCTCGCTCGACATCGGTCGCTCTCCTGCATGTTCTGACCGGCTCCGGACCGGTGTCCATTCGCTCGTCCGATTACAGCACACACCGCAACGAACGGGCGGAGGATCGCGCCGGATGCGTAGCCGGGGTGGGGACCATCACCGAACGAAGGGGCCTGTAACGCAACTGCAACAAAGCGCCGCCTCGGGTATGGTTGTTCGACGACGACCCCCAGGTCCGTCAGAGGGAACCACACAACCCAAGAGCCACCCGCACGGCAGCGGGCGCCCGCCCCCAGGCAATGCGCCCGACGTGTTTGTCGTGGATCGCCCGGTCTCCCGATCGGTGGTCTCCGTCCTCCTTGTCCCTCGTTCCGTGCGCCCGTGGCTTGGTCGACATCGCCGTTGCGCCCCAGCGCAACGCGTTGGCAGGAAGGAATTTCATGCATTCGCAATCCCTGGGCGCACGAGCGTTCATCCCGGCTCTCCTCGCCGGTATCGTCCTCATCGGGCTCGCGCCCGCCACGCCGGCGGCCGCCGCGGAGCCCACGACCGAGGCCCAGCAGATCATCCAGATCGCGAAGGCCCAGATCGGCGACCCGTGGGTCTACGGCGCGACCGGACCGTCGTCGTTCGACTGCTCCGGCCTCGTGATCTACTCCTTCAAGGCTGCCGGCGACTACGCCGCGATCGGGAGCGGCACCTACCGCTCGGCGCGCGCCCAGTACGACTGGTTCCGCGGCCGCGGGCTTGCCAGCCGCACGAACCCGAAGCCCGGCGATCTCGTCGTCTGGGGCAGCGGCTCCCACATCGGGATCTACATCGGCAGCGGCATGGCGATCAGCACGCTGACCAGCGGCGTCAAGGTCCACGCCGTCACCGCCGTCACGGCCACGTTCACCGCCTATCTCCACACCGGAATGTCGACGAAGCTGATCAGCACGACCACGGCCACGACGACCGCGACCATTGGGACACGGGTGATCAGCCAGGCAACCAACCTGCGGATCGGCCACAGCACGCTGGCGACCGCCATCGCATACCTGCCGGCGGGCCGGACGGTGGCCGTCATCCGCTCGTGGAAGGACGCCAACGCCCGGACCTGGTATTACGTCCAGACCGGCGGCCGCATCGGCTGGGTCGCGGGGTGGCGGACGCGCTGACCCACTGAGGCGCCGACCCACAGAGCCATGGCGCGGCCGGGGAGCTGCAGCGAGGCGGTCGGACTGAACCATCGTTGCGAATAACCTGTATGATCGTGAACACTGGTTACTCGCATCGAGGTGCCCCGGATGGACCACGCCGCCTTTCAGGACTGGCTCGATCGCTACGTCGCCGCCTGGCGATCGGGCGATCCGGACGACATCGCCGCCCTCTTCAGTCCCGACGCGAGCTACTTCTACGGGCCGTATCGCGACGCGGTCACGGGCCGCGACGCGATCGTCGCCGACTGGACCCGCGAGCCCGACGCGCCGGGATCGTGGGAGTCGGAGTACCGGCCGCTCGCGATCGAGGGCGAGGTGGCGGTGGCGACCGGCGAGTCGCGCTACACCGACGGCCGAACGTACAGCAACATCTTCGTCTGCCGCTTCGATGGCGAGAGCCGCTGCACCGAGTTCCGTGAGTGGTACATGGAACACCCGAAGAACCCGAAGGGCTGACCGCCGACACTCCGAAAGGATCGGCCGCCTCGTTGCAACTCCCGCCGGGCGATCGGTGGGCGTTGTACCCTCCCCTTCTTCCGACTGCTTCGTCACGTTCGAATGAGGGTCGACATGCCGCGCATCGTCCGAGGAGCGCTCCTCCAGGCCAGCTGGACCGGCGACAAGGAATCGATGATCCAGAAGCACGAGCGGGCTGCCCAGGACGCCGCCAAGCAGGGCGCCCAGGTGATGCTCTTCCAGGAGCTGTTCTATGGCCCCTACTTCTGCCAGGTCCAGGATCCGCAGTACTACAGTTACACCGAGCTGATCCCGGACGGCCCGACGACGATCCGGATGCAGGCGCTCGCGAAGGAGACCGGGATGGTCCTCGTGGTGCCGATGTACGAGGAGGACGCGCAGGCGTCGGGGATCTACTACAACACCGCCGCGGTCATCGACGCCGACGGGACGTACCTCGGCAAGTACCGCAAGACCCACATCCCGCACGTCAAGGGATTCTGGGAGAAGTTCTACTTCCGGCCCGGCAACACCGGCTACCCGGTCTTCGAGACCGCCGTCGGCAAGGTCGGTGTCTACATCTGCTACGACCGCCACTTCCCCGAAGGGGCACGGGCGCTCGGGCTCAATGGCGCCGAGATCGTGTTCATCCCCAGCGCGACATCGCGCGGCCTGTCGGAGTACCTGTGGCGGATCGAGCAGGTCAGTCACGCCGTCGCCAACGGCTACTACGTGGGCACGATCAACCGGGTCGGCATCGAGAAGGACTTCGGCGACGACGATTTCTACGGCCAGAGCTACTTCGTGAACCCGCGCGGCCAGTTCATCGGCGATCTGGGCTCGGCTCATGACGAGGAGCTGATCGTGCGCGACATGGACCTCGACCTGATCACGGAGGTCCGCCAGACCTGGCAGTTCTATCGCGATCGACGGCCGGACGCGTACGCGGACCTCGTCCGGCCCTAGCCCCAGCCGGGGTACACCAGAGGCGGAGCGGCCCGATCGCGGAGAGCTTCGTGACGACCGAGGACGTCGCGCCTTCGATCGTACGTCGCATGGCGGGGGCCCCAGAGGACTCATCGCTCGACAAGCTCCGGGACCATCGGGGGACCGCCGGCGCTCGCTCGCGGCCATACCGTCGCATGACATGTCGATCTCTCTGCCCTTCTCCTCGGCAACGAGCGTCACGGGTCGTCTTCGGTCGGGACCCATGGCGATTCTCCTCGTCGTCGTCACCGCGCTGGCCCTCGCCGCCGGCGCGGTCGTCGTCATCCAGATGCGCAACCAGATGTCGGCCGAAGCCGACGCGCGCCTCCAGCGCCACGGAGACCAGCAGGCGGTCGCGGTCGACGCCGTCGTCGAATCCGCCGCACGCGACCTGCGCCTGGCGAGCCGGAACGCAGTGTTCGGGGAGGCACTGATCCAGGCGGGCAACGTCCTCCCGGTCACGGAGCGGGACCTGGTCGAGACCGCCATCCGCTACTCGGGGCAGCGCTACGCGGTCGACGAGATCTGCCTGATCCGGAGGGACGGGCTCGAGATGGCCCGGTACGACAAGGGCGCGATCGCCGCCGTCGCCGATCTCTCGCCCGACGAGACTGACGGCAACCCAGCATTCCTCCCGGGGATCGCCCTGCCGGACGACGCGGTCCACACCACGGATCCATACGTCTCGCCCGACAGCGGACGCTGGGTGCTCGGCCTCGCGACTCCGATCGTCCAGGGTTCTGCCACGCTGGGGATCCTCCACTTCGAGCTTCCGCTGGCGGCCTTCTCCGGGGCCCTCTCGGCTCGGCCGTTCGGTGCTGCCGGCTATACCTTCATCGTCGGGACGGACGGGCGTCTGCTCGATCATCCGTTCATCGCCGACTACCGTCGGGCCGCCGGGCTCGACCCCGACCCGGCCACCGGAGCGTTCCCGCCGGCGACCGCCCTCGGCAGCGAGAGCTGGCGAGCCGCGATCGGCGGCATCGTCACCGGTCGGACGTCAGGCGCCTTCAAGGACGGCGCCGAACCCGTCCACTTCGTCGCGCGATCGATCCTTGGCGGGCGCGCATTGGCGGTCACCGCCATCCCGGAGTCCGAGCTGTATGCGGACATCGACCGGGCCCAGCTCAACCTGCTCGTCACGATCGGTCCGCTCGTCGTCCTGATCGTCGTCCTTACCGGCTGGTTCGTGCGCCGGCTCTTCACCTCGAACGGTCGGCTCGCGACGGCGATGCAGGCGAGCGACGAGCTCGCGACGATCGTCTCGACAGCCGATGACGCGATCCTGTCCGTCGACAACCATGGTCGGATCCTGACCTGGAACGACGGCGCCGAGCGAGCCTTCAGGGCAACCAGGGCCGGCGTTGTCGGCCGCCCCGCGATCGACCTGTTCCCGCCCGACCACCGCGACGAGGTCCAGACCCGGCTCGACGGCGTCGCCGCCTCGGGTGGCGTCGACCGATTCGAGACCGTCATCCGCTCCGGCGGAGACGAGCTGATCGACGCGCTGCTGACGCTGTCGCCGATCCGAGCGGCCGATGGCGCCGTGTCCGGCCTGTCGGTGATCGCCCGCGACATCTCGGCCCGGAAGCGGCTCGAGGAGCAGCTGGAGCACCAGGCCCTGCACGACTCGCTGACGGGGCTGCCCAACCGCGCCCTGTTTCGCGATCGCCTCGATCAGGCACTCTCGCGCCACGGCCGACCGCTCGTGATAGATCGGGCCAGCACGACGACGGGCGTCCTGTTCATCGACCTCGACGACTTCAAGGTGATCAACGACACGCTCGGGCACAAGATCGGCGATGAGCTGCTGATCGAGGTCGGCCGCCGGATCGACGCCGCCATCCGGCCCGGCGACACCGCCGCCCGCCTCGGGGGCGACGAGTTCACCGTCCTGCTCGAGGATCTCGACGACGCGAGCAGGGCGCGCGTGATCGCCGACCGCATCCTTGCCGCGCTCGCCGCGCCGTTCCGGCTGGAGGGCCATGACGTTGTCATCGGCGCAAGCATCGGGATCGTCGTGAGTGATCGGCACGCGGCGGGCCCCGACGAGCTGCTGCGCTCGGCCGACACCGCCCTCTACGAGGCGAAGGGCAAGGGCAAGGGCCAGCACGCGACGTTCCACGAAGAGATGAGCGAGCGGGCATGGTATCGGCTCGAGCTCGAGGCCGAGCTGCGGAAGGCGATCAACGACGGGCAGATGATCGTCGAATACCAGCCGATCGTCGACCTCCAGACTGGCGACATCACCGAGCTCGAGGCCCTCGTCCGGTGGCGCCATCCGAGCCACGGGATCATCCCGCCGAACGACTTCATCGGTCTGGCCGAGGAGACGGGTCTCATCGTGTCGATCGGCGAACAGGTCCTCGCCATGGCAACGATGGCGGTCGCGGGCCTGCGCGCGGAGCGACCGGATCTCGGCGGCGTCGGCCTCGCGATCAACGTCTCGCCGCGGGAGCTCCGCCGATCGGACCTGGTCGAGACGTTCGGCGCGGCGTGTGTCGCGGCCGGTCTGCCGAGGACCGCGCTGAAGATCGAGATCACCGAAGGGATCCAACTCGACGATGCGGCCTCGATCAGCCGGCTCGAGACCCTCCGGGCGAGTGGCGTCCGGATCTCCATCGACGACTTCGGCACCGGCTACTCATCTCTCGCCTCGTTCCGGACGATGCCAGTCGATGGGCTCAAGCTCGACCGACTCTTCGTCGCCGCGCTCGGCGAGGCTCGCGAGGAGACGGCGATCGTCACAGCGACGATTGCGTTCGGGGCGGCCCTGTTGGTCGACGTGACGGCCGAGGGCATCGAGACGCCGACCCAGCTGGCGCTGTTGCGAACGCTCGGCTGCCGCTTCGGCCAGGGCTACCTCTTCGCCCGGCCGATGTCGATCGAGCAGGTCGCTTTGCTGCCGGCCCGACTCTCGGTCCCGGCCGCCGCCTGGACCGGCACAGCTACCATTGCGGATATCCCATTCCCGGCGGCGCCGGTGTCCCCATCGCGCCAAATCACCCGGCCGGCCCTCCCCGGACGGCGCACGGCGGTACCGGTGGCGAGAGTCTGAGGACGGACCCGCCGGGTGCTACCCTCGCGGTCTCATCGGCAAGATCGCGAGGGCCCGCCGAATGGATTTCGGATTCACACTCAAGCCCGAGAGCTCACTCGACCGGACCGTTGCGCTCACGCGGCAGGCGGAATCGGCGGGCTTCACCGCCGGCTGGCTCTTCGACTCGCATGTCCTGTGGCGCGACCCCTACCCGCTCCTGACCCTGATGGCCCAGGCGACCGACACGATCCGCCTCGGGACATGCGTCACCAATCCCGCGACGAGGGAGCCGAGCGTGACCGCGTCGGCACTCGCGACGCTGGACGAGCTGAGCGATGGTCGGATGGACCTGGGCATCGGGCGTGGCGATTCCGCCCGCCGGGTGCTCGGCAAGCCACCGACGACGATGGCAACGCTCGAGGAGGCGATCCGGGTCATCCGGGCGCTGGTCGCGGGCGAGACGATCGCCTACGAGGGGGCCGAGCTTCACTTCCCGTGGACCCGCGGCTGGGACCTGCCGGTGTGGGTCGCCGGCTACGGCCCGATGGCCCTCGCGATGACCGGCCGGATCGCCGACGGCGTGATCCTCCAGCTCGCCGACCCGGACCTGATCGCGTGGTTCGCCGGCCAGGTCCGGGAGGCCGAGGTGGCGGCCGGACGCCCAGCCGGCTCGGTTCGGATCCAGGCGGCGGCGCCGGCCCATGTGGGCGATCTCGCGCTGTGTCGCGAGCGGACGCGCTGGTTTCCGGCGCTCGTCAGCAATCACGTCGTCGATCTCGTCAACAAGTACCCGCGCGAGCGGCTCCCGGAGTCACTGACCGGCTATGTCCGCGATCGCGCGGGATACGACTACCTCCACCACGCCGAGGTTGGGTCTTCGAACGCGGGCTTCGTTGGCGACGAGGTGACCGATCGTTTCTGCGTCCTCGGCCCGGTCGAGGACCATGTGGCCAAGCTCCAGCGGCTGGCCGCGGTCGGCGTCGACCAGTTCAACATCTACCTGATGAACGGTGATGAGGAGCGCATCCTCGAGGTCTACGGCCGGGAGATCATCCCGGCCATGTCGACGGGCGCAACCGGAGCGGCCGCCGGGGCCTGATTCCCCGTCAGGTTGCGAATCCGCACCATCCCACCAGATTTGACGGTGCGGTCTGGTGCGGATGGAGGAGGGTCCCTGGCCGGATCGGGGGACTGGCGCCGGCGGGCACTGCGCGTCACGATCGACGAGCCCCACGTCACATCGCCGGAGGACCCATCCCGTGTCTCGCCTGTCGCCGTCGCTCCATCGTCACGATCCGTACTGGGACATCGACGGCGCCGGCGCCCGGCGCGTCCGCGCCCAGCGGCGACTCACGCGTTCCGCCGCCTGGGTCGTGGTGGTGGCCATCATCGCTGCCGCGCTCAGCCGCCTGCCGACCCTCGATCCGGCCTATCTCATCGAGGGGCAGGGACGCCCGATCTTCGCCGCCGTCCTCCTGACCCTGCTCGGGGCCGCCGCTCTGCTCGCCCTCGCCCGGGTCCGGCGCGCCAGCACCCACTGATCGACCCCCCC
>JACDAH010000231.1 GCA_013695505.1 Chloroflexota bacterium
TCGAGCGGATTCGGGGCCGCGGGGCACGCTCCGGTGCGCGGCAGCTCGCCAACGCGTCGCATTCGATCGTTGAACGAACGAGTCGGTCGATTTTGCTCGTTCAACGACCCCGCGGCGAGCGGCAAGGGCGGGAGTGCTGCGGATCAGGCCTTGGGGCCGTGCCCCGCCGCGGGTCGGGCCTCGAGGCCGCGCGAAATTCGGTCGGCTCGCCGGTGCGCTGCGCCGAGATCCGCTCGACGAACGGGTGGGAGCATCCTCGATGAGGTGCTCGCGGCCGCCCGCCCGCCTAGCCGTTCGGGCGGTCCCGTTGGTCCCCTTCCTCGAATCCGGCGCCCAGGTCATCGGCCTCGTCGATCGGCTGGCCGAGACCCGAGCCCTTGGTCGTCGGCGCCTCGCCCGTCGGCGCCTCGCCCGTCGGCATGTTCGCCTCGTCCGGAGCCGGAACCTCCGACGTCATATCGTCGACGGAGTCGGCCTCGGCGACCTCAGGCTCGTCCGGTCCGTCGTCGACCTCTGGTTCGGTGGTGTCGGTCACTTCCTCAGGCTCGGTCGCGATCATGTCGCTCCCGGCAGCCGTGATTGCCGGCCGGCGCAGCAGGGCTTGCTGCTCCTGGACCGTCTTGCTCGCCTGGCTGACGCTCTGCGCCCCGAAGTAGAACCCGGCGACGGCGACGACCAGCGTGCTGACGGTCGAGAGGAGCTGGAGCGCGAAGTCGTGGGCGTCGTCGGTCAGCGGCTGGAGCGTCGCGACGTCGTAGTGCTCGGTGCCAGGCGCCGCTGTCGGCTGGCCCGCCGGCACATCGATGAGCGTCTGGCTCGTGATCTTCGTCCCGTCCGCACGCAGCGCGTCGATCTGGGCCTGGGTGATCCCGTGCGATACGCCGGGATCGCCCGAGCCACTTTTCAGCACCACGAAGCCGACGATCGCGAAGATCAGGATGAGGCTCATTGCGATCAGCGCCCGGATCGAGCCCTGCGGCATCCCGAGGGCCTCGGTGGGGCTGCCCAGGTCGAGGGATCGGAGGATCAGGGTTCCGAGATAGAGGACGAGCGTCACGGTCACGAAGCCGGCGATCAGGACGATCACCTCGTTCAGGCCGAATGTGCTCTGCGGGTTGAGGGCGATGACGATGTAGGTGATTCCTACGCCCAGCAAGGCCAAGGCGATCATCAGCGCGATCGCCCCCACGCGACCGGGTGTGACCCGTTGGTCGGATGCCGCGATCGCGTCCTTCTGCGGTCCGGGATCGCCTGCGTCGTCGATCATCACCAACCTCCCCTCCGAGCCTCGAGTCCGCATTGTGCAGGCCTCGCGACCGAATGACCAGACGCCGGAGGCAGTTCCGTGTTGACGGTCCCCGGAGCGGTGGTAGGCTCGCCGGGCAGGGCGTTCGGGGCAGGGGGCGCGCGACCGGGCGAACCGCGGAGGGGGCCAGGGCATGCACGGGCAGTATCTCGAAATCGGCGGTCGGAAGACCTATTTCCCGCCGTTCGTCAACGAACGATTCGGCGGCCGGCCATACTGGGCGTGCACCTTCGCATCGCTGCTCAACGGCGTGAACGTCGCGTGGCGTGGCCAGAAGCCCGCGACGGCGGACGAGATCCGGGCGCTTGCCCGTGCATCCGGCGACGTCGACCTCCGGGGCGGCAGCCGCTCGAGCCACATGATCACCGCGATGCGGGTGCGGTACGGGCAGCGGATGGCCATCGAGCGCCTGACACCCGAGCGCGCGAAGAAGCGCCTCGCGAGCGGCTGGGCAATGGTCGCGGGCGTGACGTACGCGGCGCTGCCGGATACGCATCGGCGTTGGAGCCCTCACTTCAAGGCGGGCCACCGCGTGGTGGTCCTTGGCTGGGACGACGGACGGATGCGGATCCTCGACCCGATGGCGGACCGCGACCACAGCTACGGCGGGCAGTGGATCCAGTGGTCGGAGTTCGAGCCGGCCTGGTGGAGCGGCGAGCAGCTCTGGTTCCGCGAGGGGATGGGCCTGCCCGGCCCGGCGGTCAAGACGCTCCGGATTTTCGCTCCGCCGCGTCACTTCAAGGTCGCCGGCGGCACGACCGTGAGCGCCCGATCGGCCAGCGACCCGCGCAACGTCGTCAGGGCGACCCGAATCCTCCGCGACAGCGGTGCGGCGTTCGACGCCGTAATGGAAGCCGGTACGAAGCGCTACGTGCGGGTCGCCAACGGGCTGTTCGCGGGCTTGCTGATCGATCCGGGCGCGCCCGGAATCACGGCCGACATCGGGGACGATGCGCCTGGAGCCAAGCCGTCAGCCGGTGGCGCTGGAGCCGCTGGAGCCGGTGCCGCTCCGAACGGTCGGGCGGGACCGTCTGCGCTCGAGAACGTGACTCTGGCCGCACGGCAGGCGGAGTGGGATCGGATCAAGAAGGAGATCGACGCCGGCAAGCCGCTTCCGCCGCGGCCCTGACGCGAGCCGCGGCCGCCGGGCCGATCAGCCTGCTCTCCTCCGTTGGCGAGGAGCTGGGTGGCGCGGTCTCGCCGCGGCCGATTCTGGGCGGTGGATGAGGAGCTCCACGGCGAGCAGGACGGCGCGATGACCGCGCCGGCCGCGATGGCCGGCCA
>JACDAH010000284.1 GCA_013695505.1 Chloroflexota bacterium
TGACAGACAAGGTGTCACGACCCTCGTCGATTCTGGCCTCGACAGCTTGACATCGAACAGGCGTTCGATGCAGGATGGTACCAGAACAGAACAGACGTTCCAGTCGCGGGTGTGCCCCGACGACAAACGCGAGCCAACGATCCAGGTGCCGATGCTCCCGCGTCGGCCCGTCGCAAGGAGCCCGGAATGGTAATGATTCGAGTCGAACCGGTCGAGGTCCACGTCCGGACGGGATGGTTCGACGGTAGCCCACGGGAGATCACCTGGGGAGACAAGCGTCTTCCGGTCACCCGCCTCGCCGCCGTTCGCGAAGAGGCCGCGGCGTACCCGGTGATCACCGGCCCGCGGACCATGTTCGAGGTCGAGACCGCCCGCGTGCGGTTCGCCCTCACCTATCAGCATCGCTCCCGCCGGTGGACCATCACGGCCCTCGACGAGGAGCGACGCGCGGCCTGAAGCCTGGGGGGCTCAAAGGCCGCGCGATCCGGACGGGCAGCCCACCTGTTCGGATGAGTCGGAGACGGGGCGGGTACGCCGGTACCGTGCCTGCCCCGTGACCGACCCGGACGCAAGCGCCGTCGCGCGTCCACGAGCGGCGGCGCAACCTACAATCGCGCCATGGCAGATTCCATCACCGGTATCTCATTTCGTGAACTGACGCTCGGACAGTTCGTCGATGCCGTCGCCTCGGCGGCGCCGGTCCCGGGAGGCGGGAGCGCCTCGGCCGTCGCCGCGTCGATCGGAGCGGCCCTGGTGACAATGGTCGCGGCACTGTCCGAAGGCCGCCCGAAATACGCAGCCCACGCCGCGCTCCACGAACAGAGCCAGACCGCGGGCCACCGGCTTGCGGCGCAGCTGCTCGAGCTCGCCGACGAGGATGCCGAGGCGTACGCCCAGTTTGCCGCCGCCATGAAGATGCCCAAGGACGCCGATGATGAGGGCAAGGCCAGAAAGGCAGCGCTGACGACGGCGGCGCGGCGAGCTGCGGAGGTGCCGCTGCGGACGGTCGAGGCCTGCCTCGAGGTCGTGGCGACCGCCGAGAACCTCGTCGGGCGGAGCAACATCAACGCGTCAAGCGATCTCGATGTCGCGACACTGCTCGCGGAGGCTGCCGCCCGCGGCGCCGCGGCCAACGTCCTGATCAATCTGCCGTCGGTCGACGACGACTCGTACTCGGGCGAGGCCACTGCCCGCGTGATGGCCCTGCTCGCGAGCGTCGAGGAGATCGTCGCCACCGTCCACGCGGGAGTCCGGAGCGGCGACGCGCGTGACCCGCTGGAGACGGCGCCGGGATGAGGGCCTGATCGGGTGCCCGGCGGAGGCGCCCGGCTGCTCCAGGGCGGTCCGATCGCGACCGAGATCCGCCAGGCGGTGAGCGAGGACGTGGTCGCGTACGTCGAGCGCGTCGGCCGGCGCCCGGTGCTCGCTGTCGTGATCTGCGGACGCGACGCCCCGTCGATGGTCTACCTCGGTCAGATCCTCCGCAGCTGCGAGAAAGTCGGGATCGAGGGCCGCCTGGTCGAGGTCGACGGAGAGGCATCCGAGTCGAGCGTTGTCGAGGCGATCCAGGCCCTGAACGGCGACCCGGAGGTGAACGGGATCATCGTCCAGATGCCGCTGCCGCCGACGATCCGACTGCGCGCCGTCGTCGAGGCGATCGATCCGAGCCGCGACATCGACGGCATCCATCCGATGAACGCCGGTCTTCTCCGGCTCGGCTACGACGGATTCCTCCCCGCGACTGCGCACGCCGCCGTAGAGATCCTCCGCCGGTCGGCGATCGAGATCGAGGGCAGGCGGGCGGTCGTCATCGGCCGGTCGGCGGTGGTCGGGATGCCGGCGGCTTTCCTGCTCGTCCGCGAGAACGCCACCGTGACGGTCTGCCACTCGCGGACCCGCGACCTGGCACGCCATGTCAAGGACGCCGAGATCGTGGTCGTTGCCGCCGGTCATCCCGGCCTGGTCACCGGGAGCATGGTCCGCCGCGGCGTGGTCGTCGTCGATGTCGGCATCAATGTCGTCGATGGAGCGATCGTCGGCGACGTCGACTTCGATTCTGTCCGGCCGCTCGCGTCGGCGATCACCCCCGTTCCCGGTGGGATCGGGCCGTTGACGAATGCCCTGCTGCTTGCCCATCTCATGCGCGCCGCCAAGGGCCAGGAAGCACCAAGCGAGACAACCCGGGACACGCCCATCGCTTCGCCGATCGTGTCCCGCGACCGCGTTGCCGCCAGCCGAGGAGTTCGATGAGCCTTCCGTCCGATCTCGAGATCGCCCGTTCCGTGACGCCCCGCCCGATCATGGACGTGGCTCACGACCTCGGCCTCCACGACGACGAGATCGAGCCGTACGGTCACACCAAGGCGAAGGTGACCATGGCCGGGATCGAGCGAGTCGAGGCCGAGCGACCGCGGGGAAAGTACGTCGTCGTGACCGCGATCAGCCCGACGCCGCTCGGCGAGGGCAAGTCGACGACAACGGTCGGCCTGGCGCAGGGACTCAACAAGATCGGCCGGAAGGCGGCGGTTTGCATCCGCCAGCCATCCCTCGGCCCGGTGTTCGGGATCAAGGGCGGCGCGGCGGGCGGCGGCTACAGCCAGGTCATCCCGATGGCCGACTTCAACCTCCATCTGACCGGAGACGTCCACGCGATCGGGGCGGCACACAACCTGGGCGCGGCGTTCCTCGACAACCATCTCCACCACGGCAACGCGCTCGGTATCGACCCGTTCGGGATCCTCTGGCCGCGGGTCATGGACATCAGCGATCGCGCCGTCCGGCGGGTGCTCGTCGGCCTCGGCGGCAAGGAGAACGGCGTCCCGCGCGAGACCGAATTCGTGATCACGGTCGCGTCCGAGGTCATGGCCGTTCTGGCCCTCGCCCACGACATCCATGACCTCCGAGCGAGGCTCGGGCGGATGGTCATGGCCACCCGCAAGGACGGCTCTGCGGTGACGGCGGAGGACCTCAAGGTCGCGGGCGCGATGACGGCGCTCCTGACCGACGCGATCAAGCCGAACCTGCTCCAGACGCTCGAGGGCGGCCCGGCGTTCGTCCACTGCGGTCCGTTCGCCAACATCGCCCACGGCAACAACTCGATCATCGCCGACCGGCTGGCCCTCGCAACGAACGAGATCGTCTGCACCGAAGCGGGCTTCGGCGCCGACATGGGCGCCGAGAAGTTCTTCAACATCAAGTGCCGGGCGTCCGGGCTGGAGCCCGATGCAGCCGTTGTCGTCGCGACCGTCCGGGCTCTCAAGATGCACGGTGGCGTCGGGAGGATCGTGGCCGGCAAGCCCCTCGACCCGGCCCTCCTCGAGGAGAACGTGCAGGCGGTCCGGACCGGCGCGTCGAACCTCGCCAAGCAGATCGAGAACGTCCGGATCTTCGGCGTCCCGGTCGTCGTCGCGATCAACTCGTTTCCGACCGATACCCTCGGGGAGGTCGAGGCGATCCGCCAGGTGGCGCTCGCGGCCGGTGCCCGGGACGCGGTCGTCGCGACCCATTTCGTGGAAGGCGGCGACGGCGCGGCCACGCTCGCCCAGGCAGTCTGGGATGCGGCTTCGAGCGGCGAGGCGGACTTCAAGCTCCTCTACCCCGACGACGCGCCGCTGGGCGAGAAGATCGAGGCGATCGTCACGAAGGTCTACGGCGGCGCCGGGTTCGAGCTCGCGCCGGCGGCCCGGAAGGCGCTCAAGCTGTACGAGGACCTCGGGATGAGCCACCTCCCGGTCTGCATGGCCAAGACCCAGTACTCGCTCAGCCACGACGCCAACCTCAAGGGCGCCCCGAGCGGCTTCACCGTTCCGATTCGTGACATCCGCCTGTCGGCCGGGGCAGGGTTCATCACGCCGCTCGTCGGTGAGATGCGGACCATGCCCGGACTTCCCTCGCGGCCGGGCGGCGAGAACATCGACATCGACCAGGACGGCAACGTCGTCGGGCTGTTCTAGGCGTTTGCGCCCGGGGGGGATCCCAATGCGCGGCGGGCGCGTCCCGAGCGCGGCTTCAGGCCGGATGGCCCGTGCCGCCGCATACCTGGGCAGACGTCGCGCGGAGGGTCCGAAAAGGAAACGACGGCCGTCCGCCGGACGACCGTCGCTCCCCGTCTTCTTCGACTACTGAGTGACCGTCAGGGTTCCCTTGATGCCGAGGCTCTCGTGGCCCGGCAGCGAGCAGAACAGGATGTACGAGCCGGCCGGAAGGTCGGCGGTCAGCGTCTCTGATTGACCCGACGTGAGGTCCTTGGTGGCGCCCAGAACCTTGCCGGACGCGTCCCGGATCGTGACGTTGTGGACGGTCGGTCCGGCATTCGTGACGGCCAGCGAGACAGTGCCCGCGACGGATACGTCCTTCGGATCGAGCGCGAAGTCCTTGACGGTGACCGGCGTCGCGTTGGTCGCGGCTGCCGAGCCGGCAGGTGCTGCCGAGGCAGCGGGCGCCGACGAAGCGGTGACGGAGCTGGGGGCCGAGGTTCCGGCACTGCTACCGCAGGCTGCGACCGCGACCACCAACAGGGCGCTCGCGGTGAGGGTCTTCAGGTTCATGGCATCGTCCTCGAAACGTGGTGCGGC
>JACDAH010000289.1 GCA_013695505.1 Chloroflexota bacterium
GTACCACGGCAACGTTCACCTGTTCATGGCCGTGCTGATCGTGCTCGGGTTCCGCTACCCGGTCGCGTGGGCCGGCATCGTCCTGCTCAAGGTGTCGCCGGGGATCGGCGCCCTGTGGTTCGCGTTCCGGGGCGAATGGCGCAAGTTCGCCATCGCGGTCGGGGCAACCGTCGCGATTGCCGGCGTGAGCTATGTCCTGACGCCGGACCTGTGGCGCCAGTACACCGCGACCATGCTCGACAACCTCGCCTACGTTCCGACCGATCAGCCCCATCCATTCCCGATCCCGCTCGCGATCCGCCTCGCGGCGTCGGTGGCGATCCTGTGGTGGGGCGCCCGCACGGACCGCGGCTGGACGGTGGCGGTGGCGGCCACCCTGAGCCTGCCGATCATCTGGATCCACGGCCTGACGCTGCTGATCGCGGCGATCCCGCTATGGCGCGAGGACCGCGCCCGGCGCGAAGCGGCGTCGGTCGCCAACGACACGGTCGACCTGGGAGCTGACCGCCAATTGCGGCCGGGGATGACCCGGCCGTAGGCTGGGCCCACGATGCTGCGCAGACACGCGATCCGATTCCGAGCGGCGCTGATGCTGCTCGACGCGGCCATCGCGGCCAGCCTGCTCGTCGTTCTCTCGTTTGCGCGCTTCGGCCCGGATTGGTCTGTGTACTGGCGCTACATCATTCCCGAGCCTCTGGCGCTGCCGGTTGTCCTCGGCGTCGGCTGGCTCGCCATCCTCGCCTCGTTCGGGCTGTACAGGCCCAGGGCCCGGCTGTCGATCCGGAGCGAAGCGGTCGACATCTTGAAGGCGACGGCCGTGCTCGCGGCCATTGCCCTGAGCCTCTTCTTCGTCTTCCGCCTTCCGGATGTCAGCCGATTGTTCCTCGTCGGCTTCTTCCCGGCGCTGGCGGCGATCACGCTGCTCGACCGCGTCGTCCTCCGGCTGGTCTTCAGACGACTGCGCGCGGCCGGCATGAACACGCGCTACGTCCTGGTGGTCGGGGCGGGCCCGCGAGGTCAGTCGTTCGCCGCGAAGCTCGAGGACCATCGCGAGCTCGGACTCTCGGTCGCGGGCTTCCTCGACGACGAGGCGTTCGACCTGCCCCGTGGCTGGCGGACGCTGGGGCACCTTGAGGACATCGAGTCGATCCTCCACGACCGGGTGATCGATGAGGTCGTGATCTGCCTGCCGTTCAGCCAATGGGACAAGGTCGACGCGATCAGCCAGATCGCCGAGGACGAAGGCAAGATCGTGCGCGTCCCGATGGACATGATCGGCCGAGCATTCAGCCAGGGCCGGATGGAGGAGCTCGACGGGACGCCGGTCTTCTCGCTCGTCAACGGCCCGGACCGGGCAATTGGCCTAGCCCTGAAACGAGCGATCGACATCGCCGGATCGATCACCGCCGTGGTCGTCCTGAGCCCACTGTTCGCGCTCATTGCGATCGCGATCCGGCGCGACGACGGCGGCCCGGCCCTGTTTCGCCAGGTTCGGGTCGGCCTCCACGGCCGACCGTTCGAAGTCCTGAAGTTCCGGACGATGGCGCTCGACGCGGAGGCGCGCCGCGCCGACCTCGAGCATCTGTCCGAGGTCCGTGGGGCGGCGTTCAAGATCGCCAATGACCCCCGGATCACCTCGGTCGGGCGCCGCCTACGTCGGCTGAGCCTCGACGAGCTCCCGCAGTTCGTCAACGTGCTTCGCGGGGACATGAGCCTCGTCGGCCCGCGGCCGGCGCTGCCGTCCGAGGTCAACGTCTACGACGTATGGCACCGCCGCAGGCTCTCGATGAAGCCGGGCATTACGGGCCTCTGGCAGGTGACGGCGCGCTCAAACCAGGAGTTCGACGATCGCGCCCAGCTGGACCTCGCCTACATCGACCGCTGGTCGCTCTGGCTCGACGCGCAGATTCTGCTCCGAACGATCCCGGCTGCATTTGAAGGAAGGTAATGAAGAAGGCACTGATCACCGGGGTTACCGGCCAGGACGGATCGTATCTGGCCGAACTCCTTGTCGAGAAGGGATACGAGGTCCACGGCTTGATCCGCCGATCGAGCTCGTTCATCACAGGCAGGATCGACCACCTCTATCGCGATCCTCACGAGCCTGACGTTCGCTTCTTCCTGCACTACTCGGACCTGACGGACTCATCGTCCTTGATCACGTGGCTGAATCGGATCAAGCCAGACGAGGTGTACAACCTCGGCGCTCAGAGTCACGTTGCAGTGAGTTTCGAGATGCCCGAGTTCACTGCGGACACGGTCGCGATGGGAACTCTCCGTTTACTTGAAGCGATTCGGCACGCCGATTGGCCCGTCCGCTTCTATCAGGCCGGCAGCAGCGAGATGTTCGGGAAGGTCGCCGAGAGCCCTCAGCGAGAGTCGACGCCGTTCCACCCGCGTAGCCCTTACGCCGTCGCGAAGGTATTCGCCCACCAGATGACGCGCGAGTACCGCGACGCCTATGGTCTCTTCGCCGCGAACGGAATTCTCTTTAACCATGAGAGCCCACGTCGGGGGGCGACGTTCGTCACGCGAAAGGTGACGCGGGGTGTTGCAGCAATTCTTGGCGGCAAGCAAGACAAGCTCTATTTGGGAAACCTTGCCGCTATGCGCGACTGGGGATACGCGCCGGAGTATGTCGAGGCCATGTGGCGGATCCTGCAGCACGATCGACCCGAGGACTATGTCGTCGCCACCGGCGAGATGCACTCCGTCGAGGAGCTGGTGGCAATGGCGTTCGGCCTCGTTGGCCGTGATTGGCACGACCACGTTGAAGTCGACAGCCGGTACCTTCGTCCGACGGAGGTCGATGAGCTATGCGGAGACTCATCGAAAATCCGTCGCGAACTGGGCTGGCGGCCCAGTACGACCTTTGAAGATCTGATCCGCATCATGCTGGCCGCCGACTTGGAAGATGCGGGCCTGAGCCCCGCGGACCACTTCGTCGATCTCCACGGACCGCGCTAAGAATGTTCGACATTCAGTCTGCCCGGGTCATGGTGACCGGTGGGGCCGGCTTCCTTGGCCAGGCTGTCGTGAGACGGCTCAACGAGGAGGGGCCGTCCGACATTTTTGTACCGCGGAGCCGCACCCATGACTTGAGAACAGGGGACGGGATTTCACGCGCCTTCGACGAAGGCCGGCCGGACCTTGTCATTCACCTCGCGGCCGTGGTCGGCGGAATCGGCGCCAATCGAGAGAATCCCGGGCGGTTCTTTTTCGAGAACGCGATGATGGGCATCCAACTCCTTGAAGAGGCGCATCGTAGGAACGTCCCAAAAGTCGTGATCATTGGAACGGTCTGCTCCTACCCCAAGTTCACTCCCGTGCCGTTCCGAGAGGACGACCTCTGGAACGGATACCCCGAGGAGACGAACGCGCCCTACGGACTGGCCAAGAAGATGCTGCTGGTCCAAGGGCAGGCATACAGGCAGCAATATGGCATGGACGTGGTGCATCTTATTCCGGTGAATCTTTACGGACCTGGGGACAATTTTGATCCGATCTCGTCCCATGTCATTCCTGCACTGGTGAAGAAATGCATTGACGCGCGCGATGCACGGGTCGATCACGTCGACGTCTGGGGCACAGGGGCTGCTTCTCGCGAGTTCCTGTACGTCGATGACGCGGCCGACGGAATTGTGAGGGCAGCGCGCCTCTACGATGGCGCCGATCCCGTAAATCTTGGTGTCGGGATGGAGATCACGATTCGCGAACTCGTCGAAACCATCGTGCGGCTCACCGGGTTCGATGGCGAGGTTCGATGGGATCGATCGAAGCCTGACGGACAGCCGCGTCGCACGCTCGATCCAAGCCGAGCCCGTGACCGGTTCGGCTTCGTCGCCCAAACGCCGTTCGAGGATGGTTTGCTCCGCACGATTCGGTGGTTTGAACGATCTCGCGGCCTGATCGGTGATCGCTCATGAATTTCCAAGCAACGCAGCCAATGCCGCCGGCTGTTGATCGCTATCCCCTGGCTGCGGACACCATGGGCGTCGCCGAGATGAATGCAATCCGGACAACACTTGAGTCCGGTCAATTGACGATGGGTCCGCGAGTTCGTGAATTCGAGCGTGCGTTCGCCGCGTGGGTTGGTTCGGAGCACGCTGTAATGGTGAACTCGGGCTCGTCAGCCAACCTCTTGATCATCGATTCCCTGATCCGGTCCTCGATAGCGCAGAGCTCATTGCAGGCTGGGGACGAGATTATCGTGCCCGGACTCTCCTGGCCGACCACTGCTTGGCCCATCGCGCAGCTCGGTTTGGTGCCGGTGTTCGTGGATGTTGATCCCGCGACGCTGGCGATCGATCTCAACAGTGCCAAATCCGTGCTTGGGCCAAAGACGCGCGGCCTTTTCCTGATCCATGCGCTCGGACGCGCTGCGGACGTATCGTCGTATCTGGAATTCTGCGCACGAAACGGCTTGGAGTTCATCGAGGATTGCTGCGAGAGTCTCGGCGCATATTCGTCTGCATCGCATGTCGGAACTGAGAGCAGGGCGGCGTCGTTCAGCTTCTACTTCTCTCACCACATCTCGACCATCGAAGGTGGGATGGTGGTCACCTCGGACGCCCGGCTCGCCGATGAGTTCAGAGGTTTGCGAGCTCACGGCTGGATCCGTGATCGGTCTGATCGCGACGAATGGATCGACAGGAATCCGACCCTGGATTCAAGGTTCCTGTTTGCCTCAGTTGGCTACAACGTTCGTCCGACAGAAATCCAAGGTGCAATCGGCAACGTTCAATTGCAGCGGCTCGACCAGATGCTCTTTGCGCGAGATTCGCTGGCCAGGGCCGTGAACGGATGGCTCGAGACGAATGCGCCTTGGCTGGAGCTGATCGGACGCGAGACCTTGGCCGCGGCCGCGCCGTCCGACCGCAGCGGTCGCACAAATTCGTGGATGACCTTGCCGTTACGCCTTCGGAGCGACGCGCCGGTCTCACGCGACGACGTTGCCAGGCACTTCGAGCGATGCCGTGTTGAAACACGACCGATCATCGCTGGCAACCTGTCGCGCCACCCGGCCGTCCAATTGATCGATCACCGCGTCGCTGGTTCGATGACGACGTGTGACTCGCTCCTATCGGATACGTTCATGATCGGCTGCCATCCGATTCTCTCGACGGGCAGCCTCACCACATTGGAAGCGGCGATCACGTCCCTCTCGGAGTTCTGATGGCCTCGGGACGACTGATCATCTATAACGGCCGGACGGGAGGAATCGGCAGGCATATCGCTACCCGTCGTCTATCGACGCAGGCGCGTTCAGTCGAGTCTCGGCTTGGGGACAGGCCTGGATTGGCGGGCGAACTTAAAGCGTTCGGCACCCCCGAAGGCGTGACCTTCATTCACCTCGCGGCACGCGTGTCCGTACCTGAGTGCGAAGCTGACCCGGACTCCGCATACGAAACGAATGTGCGCCTGGCGGTGGCGACCGTGACACAAGTGCTTGATTGGGCAGAGCGAAGCGGAAGCCCAGCTCAAGTCGTCTTCGTAAGCACTGGTCATGTATATGCCGCCAATGGGCTGGGTCACCGGCTCCCCGAGGATGCGGATCTCGGGCCGAGATCCGTGTACGCCCGAACCAAGCTTGACGCGGAGACTGCCATTTCAGACCTCGCAGCCAGTCGCGACATTCCGTTGGTCATTGGTCGCGTCTTTGGTCTGATCGGACCCGCTCAGCCTGACAACTACGTTCTCCCGGGTCTGATCCAACGCGCACGAAAGGGTCGCCTTCGCGATATTCCCGGCTTGGATTACACACGCGACTATCTGGACACACGGGACGTTGCCGACGCACTACTGCGACTTGTAGAGATCCAAGCTGATCGGACCGTGGTAAATGTCTGTTCGGGAATTCCGGTAACCATCCGTGAACTTCTGAATGCCGTCTTGAGGGACTTTGATCCGGGCGGCGCTGAGAAAGCGATCGCCGATGCCACCAGCGCAATCGGCCGACCAGACGATGTGACGTGGCTCGTCGGAGATCCTGCGCGATACATATCCCTCACCGGTGTCGCTGCCCAACGCATTCCCCTGTCGAGAACGGTTGCTGACACGATTCGGTCCCGGCCCAGCGCGTCTGGTCCGTGCGTGCGGGCGAGCACCTAGCGTGGAGGGTTCACCCAAGGTCAGCCTTTTGGTGCCCGTCTTCAACCGCGAGAGCCTGTTGGTCGACTGTCTCGATTCGGCCCTGAGGCAAAGCTTCTCGGACCTCGAGGTCGTGGTCGTCGACGGGGCCAGCACGGACGGCACGTGGGACGTCTGTCAGAACTATGCCAAGGCAGATGCCCGTGTCCGGATCTTTCGCGAGGAGCGCAATCGCGGGCCAGTCCTCGGTTGGGAACGGTGCATCGAGGAGTCGCGCGGCGAATTCGCGACGTTCCTCTGGTCGGATGACATCCTCCAGCCCGAGTTCCTGGCGCGGACAGTCAAGGTTCTCGAGCGTCGTGACATTGGGTTTGTGTTCACGGCTGCTGAGATCGGGCCCACGCCCGGCGACGGGAGCGTTCACTACTCGCATCCCTCGGGCGTGATCGAGAGCCGTACGTTTATCAATGCCTCACTCAGAGACGGCGACGTTCCCGTATCCCCTGCTTGCGCTCTGTTCCGCCTCGCAGACATTCGCCGCAACTTCAGAACGGAGGTTCCAACATTACCGCCTTTCGACTTGAAATCGACGGGCGCGGGCGTTGACTTGCTCCTATACCTCCTGACGGCCAAGGAGTATTCCCTTGTCGCCAATATCGCGGAACCGCTTGCATTCTTTCGAGCCCACAAAGACTCGCTGACGATCGACGGCCGTGGCGGGGCTGTGACTCTCGGATACGCAGTGACCAAGACCTGGTTCGCGCGTTCGATCGGCGACAGCAGCCAGGCTCGCTCCATCGCCGCACGACACTGGGCGCGTCAAATCGCAGCAAGCCGTCATCCAATCTGGCCCAGGTCCGCCACGCAGTCGTATGGACTGCGACTGACAATCGTGGACTTGCTGCTGGCGACATCCGGTCTTCTGAAGCAGTTCGTCGTGAGCCGGCTTTCGCCGTCGCGGCGCTCGTCGGCCGTGCGATGAGTGGAAAACCGCCCGATTTGCCGGAGGCGGAAGGAGTAGACCCCCTGCAAGAGGGTGATGGATACCGCCGCTTGAGGTCAGGCCGAGTTCGGAAGAGTGTGTTCGCCGGTCTGATCGCGAGATCGTTGACGATGGTCCTTTCCTTGTTGACGGTTCCCTTGACGTTGAACTACTTGGGCGCCGAGCGTTATGGCATCTGGTTGACCATCAGCTCTCTTATCGGACTCCTTGCCTTCACCGATCTTGGCGTCGGCAGCGGGCTGCTCAACGCATTGTCTCGAGAGCTTGCGCTTCGAAATGCGGTAGGAGCAAAGACGCAGATAGCGAGCGCAGCCATGATCTTGTGCCTTGTCGCCATTACGTTCGGGGTGGCGTTCGCACTCCTATATCCGTTGATCCCATGGGCGACCGTGTTCCAGGCAAAGTCCTCAATCGCTATTTCGGAAGTCGGGCCCGCGGTTGGAGCTTGGCTCGCCTGCTTCTTGGTGAGCCTGCCGCTCAGCGTCGGCGTCCAAACACGCCTTGCTCGTCAGGAGGGCTACCTCGTTCACATCACCGCGGCGGCCGGGAACCTGGCGGCTGTATTTGCGCTCCTGCTCGTGCTTCACGCTCAACTGCCGCTTCCGGCGCTTGTCTTGGCGATGGCCGGGCCCCCGGTCATCGCTTCGGCGGTCAATTGCTGGGTCCTCTTCAGTCCCGATGCGTCGAGCCTGCGGTCCAATCTTGGCGCGGCAGACCTCCGTATAGGAACGCAGCTATTGCGAACCGGCTCTCTGTTCGTCTTGCTCCAATTCGCTATGGCGATGGCATTCACGTCCGACACGCTTGTTCTCACGCACGTACTGGGCCCACAAGCAGTCGCGGAATATGGCGTTGCCTCGCGGCTGTTCCTCATTCCGGCCGGCATCATCGGGACCGTCCTATCTCCACTCTGGCCGGCGTATGGGGATGCGATTGCGCGAGGTGATGTCGCTTGGGCACGCCGGACCCTGACGCGATCGATCATCGGCATCTGCACGATCGCGGTGCCAATCGCCGTCCTGCTGATCATTGGTGGCCAGCGATTGATCCGGATCTGGGTTGGCGACAGCGTGTCACCCCCGCCAGCACTTCTTGCCTGCTTCGGTCTGTGGACTATCTTCAGCGCCGTCGGGAGTGCGGTGGCAATGCTTCTCAACGGGGCAGGCGAGATTCGCATTCAAGCGATCGCCGCGATCGCAATGGCCTTGGCAAACCTGGCCTTGAGCATCTGGCTGACTTTTCAGATCGGCGTCGCGGGGGTGATGGTTGGAACTCTCGTTGCCTATCTCACGCTCGTGCTCGGTCCCATGTCCATCTACGTGCCAATCGTGCTTCGTCGACTTACCGAAAGAGGACAGCGGTCGTTGGCGTCAGTGTCGATGTGAACTTGGTGACTCTCGACGGGCATCGATCCAGTGCTTGGCGGCGCCTGGCAAAAGGTGAAACACCTGGGCACGCAATGCCCGGGCTCGAATGCCCGGCCGCTCGGCCGACGTTGCGTGTCGCAGCGCGACTTCGAAGGTCTCTTTGCGGGATCGTGCGCGGCCGGCCGTAGTTTTCGCTTCGGAATGCACGGTGAACGCTGCAAGTGGCCGTCTGACGAACACTGGGCTTGTTCGCGCCGCCGCCCGCAGGAAGAAGTCGAAATCCATCGAATAGAAGAGGGACTCGTCGATCGGGCCAACCTCTTCGTAAAGGCTCCGCCTTACGAACGTGCTCGGCTGCGGCATTGCCTGAACACCGTGGAGCATGCCGAGTCGTTCATACTCGTGCCCGATGTATCCCTGATGGTCGCCGCGATCGTTGACGACCTCACATCGACCGTATACCAGGGAGGCGTCTGGGCGGTTCGCGAAAATCGCCGCAACGTAGGCCAGCGTTCCGGGCAGGTAGTAATCGTCCGAGTTGATCCAGCCGAGGATTGAGCCTGTGGAACGAGCCCAGCCTTCATTGATCGCAGAAGCCTGCCCCCCGTCTGGCTCACTTCTCCAAGAGGCAAGCCGTGCTTCGTACGACTTGATGATCTCGGGACTCCCATCAGACGACCCACCATCCAACACGAAGTATTCGATTTGAGGATAGTCCTGATCCAACACCGAACGGATGGTTCGATCAAGAAATGAGGCTTGATTGAAGGACGGAGTGACCACGGAAATGAGCGGCGGTTCTGCGAGAAACACATCCGTCGGTTCGGAGCCCATGCGGGCAGCGTATCAGCGCGGCAGGGTCCATCGGACGGCTCTGCGTAGTTACGCGTCCCGTCGAGCTGGCAGTCGGACACGCTCGACTCGATGAGGGCCCCCTGGATAGATGTCATTGTGCCCACGTTCAACAACTCCGGCGAGTTGATGGCATGCCTCGAAGCTCTCCGCCGCCAATCCGGCATCGCGCCGCGGGTTCTGGTGTGCGTGGACGGGTCGATCGATGACACGCGAGATATGGTCGTCAATCTGAGTCCGCAGATCGCAATGGCGGTTCTTGAGCACGGAGACCGACAGAACCACGGCCGCTCGTCTGCTCGCAATCTTGCACTCAGCGCCGTCCGGGCCAACTTCGTCGCCCTCGTGGATTCGGACATGCGGCTCGATCCCGAAGCCCTCGGACACCACCTTCGCGTGGTGGAGGCCAACGATGTCGTGTCCATCGGAGCGGTCGTATACGAAACGGGAGGCTCGTCCCTGTGGGCCCGATACCAGGCCACTCGGGGCAGGGCGAAACGGCGCGATGGCGCCGCTGTGCGCCCCCTCGACTTCACGAGCGCCAACGCCGTCATGAGAGCTGAGCACTTCCTTGCGGTCGGGGGCTTCGATGAGCACCTCGACGGCTACGGTGGCGAGGACACCGAGCTCGGTCTCCGACTTGCCGAGGAGCGCCACCTGACCTTTGTCTATAACGAGCAGGCAGTCGCTCGGACGATTGAGACGAAATCAGTCGCGGAGGGCCTCAGTCAGCTCGACCGCTACGCCAGGACCAACCTCCGCGCGATTCGTCGCCGCCACCCGAACGGGCCGGCCCCGTTCTGGATCGATCGAGCCACCTCGCGACGGATCAGAGATCGGATCCTGCGCCTCGCGCTGAACAGGGTTGGCGAAGCGACGGCCCGAACTCTCCTGCCGCGAATGCCGTTCCAGGTACAGCGGCGTCTCCTGGACTACCTCGTCATCCGGACCGTCTTCAATGGCTATCTCGACGGCCCGCGATGACGACGGCGATCGTGGTCACGCATAACTCCAGCGCGTGGATCCGCCGCTGCATAGCCGCCCTTGACGGAATTCCGGTAATCGTCGTCGACAACGCGAGCACGGACGGGACCGTGAGTCTTGCGGAGGATGCCCGGCCGGGGGTGCACCTCATACGGCGCAAGGTCAACGGCGGGTTCGCCGTCGCCGTCAACCAGGCACTGGCCCGGACCGAAGGTGACGTCCTGCTCGTGAACCCGGACGTGATCGTGGACCGGGACGGTGTGGCGAGCCTCGAGCGGTACCTGGCCGCATACCCGCATGTCGGCGTCGTTGTACCGGTCCTTCAATACCCGGATGGCCGTCTCCAGGAGTCGATCCGGACGTTTCCGAGCCCGCTCACACTCCTTGCCCGTCGCTCGCCATTCGGAAGGACCGCGTTGGGTCGCCGATTGCTTCACGTTCACATCCTGCAGGCAGCCGACCTGACGAAGTCGCGACCGATCGAGTGGGCCATCGGCGCAGTGCTGATGCTTCGTCGCGAGGCTGTCTCCCAGGTCGGCGGGTTCGACGAGGGCTTCTTTCTTTACGGAGAGGACGTCGATCTGTGCCATCGGCTCTGGAGCGCCGACTGGGAGGTACACGTCGAGCCCGGAGCGGCCTTCGAACACGAGTACGTCCGGTCGAGCCGGCGCACGCTCGACGTCCGCTCGAGGACGACGAGGCTTCATTGGGCAAGCATCCTGCGCCTGTTCTGGCGCCACCCCGGCCTCCTCGTCGGGCGCAAGCCACGTCGTAGCACGCTTGCGATCGAGCGTTGGCGAGACACGATCGGCGGCAGGGCTACTTCGCTGTCAGATGACTCAGCAGATCGACAACCTGGTTCCACGCCGTCGGACGACGGTACGTGAAGTGACCGTAAAACGGCCCAACGACGCCGGCGCGCTCGCCCGGCGCCGACGGCACGCTGCTGATCCGCAGGTCGTACGCAAACTCGGCGACGCTGCCGTAGATGATGGCGAACCATCTCCGATCGGCATCCGCCCCGGAATGATCGCCACGTCGATCTTCGAGTCGTGCACGCCACGCAACGACATTCGCGTCGAGCGGCTGACGTGCCGCGAGAGCGCGAAGATTGGCGTACGCCTCATCGTCGCCGGACCAGGCCGCGGCGACGAGTCGCATCAACGGACGGTCTGCCGGGACGAGATCATCGATCAGGGCAGTCGCCTGATCTTGGCGGCCGGCTTCCAATGCGATTTCGACAGCGGTGGGGGTTCCCCGTACCTCCTTGAGCAGCCGGTCCACGAACGCGGTTGGATCGATGGCCGGTGTGACGATCGCGAGCAACTGGGGATCACCGACAGCACTCGGGGCCTCCTTCACAGCGATGATGAAGGCCTCGGTGGCTCCGGCTGTGTCGCCGAGCGCCTCCTTTAGCTCACCGATCCCGAGCGCGATGGTCGCCTGGCCCAAGCCGATCCGCGCGGCCCGTCTCAGTGACGCCGCGGCCTCGTCATTCTTGCCGAGGTGTAGCTGTACGGCTGCGAGGTCGAGCCAAGTCACTGGCAGGTCGTCGAGGCGAGCGGCGTGGGCAAAGGCCTCCGCCGCTGCCGCGTCATTGCCGGCTCGCGCTTGGGCGATCCCGAGGGTGAACTGGTACGGCGGCATGTCCGGATCGGCTTCGGCGGCCTGCACGGCGGGCCCGACGGCGTCCTGATCGCGGCCCTCGTTCAAGGCGTCAACCGCGCGGGCATGGATGGCCGCGGTTCCCTCGCTGATTGCGAGCCATCCGACCGAGGCGAGGCAGACGGCTGCAAGTCCGGTCACCCTGGCCAGCGCGGAGAACCCGCCAAGCGGTCGGCGGGCCGACGCCAGAGCGAATCCCCGCTTTGCGGGTTTCTGCGCCTGATGCGCGTCGAGCCAGGCGATCGGAATGGCGAACGCGAACATCGCCGCCGGCATGTTCGCGTAGAAGTCGAGTAGCTGGTGGCCGCCGAAATATGCGACGGCGAGGAGCGCGGCCCACGCCATCCGTACGGTGACCCCATCTCCGTCGCGGATCGAGCGTGAGATCAGCCGGGCCGTCAGCACGAGAAGGACGAGACCCGCGGCCGCTCCGATCACCCCCGATTCGGCGAGGGTCTGCAGGAAGACGTTATGCGAGTAGGGGATGTAGTAGTCGCCGGCCGGATCATCCGTGTAGGCAACGCGTTGGGCCACCCACGTGCCAAGGCCCGTGCCATGGATGGGCGACTCAGTGAACATCCGGATGGCCGACCGGAAGAAGGTCAATCGAAGGCCCTCCCCGCCAGCTCCCGTTCGGAGGAGAACGCCCGGAATGACCGCGATCGCTGCCACGGCGGCGACCACCGTTCCGCCAGCGATCGAATACAGCAGTGCGCGCGAACGGACGAATGCTCGGATTGACCGGCGATTGGCGGGATACGCGAGCCAGCACGCAGCGGTGATGGCGAGACCGAGGCCGAGTCCCAGCCAGCCTGCACGCGATCCACTCAGGAGGGTGCAATACAGGGCAAGAGCGAGGATCGTGACCGACGCCGCGACCCTCGCTCGGCTGCCAAATCCAATCTGGGCAATCGCTGGCAGCGAAAGCAGGATCGAAACAGTCATGACGGCGCTCGGGTTGCCGAAGGTCAGCCCGGCGAACTCGGGCCGAAGTGGCGGCGCGGCCACGCGACCCACGAGCCGCCACCATTCGAGCCATGTGCCGGTCACCTGCAGGACATAGAGAACGCCGATCATGGACGCGAGCACGACCACGAGGACCATGAAACGATCGCGCAGGAAGGTAGTGCCGAGAATCCTCACGAGAAGCAGGTACATCCCGACGAGCAGGACCGAGTAGGCCAGGTAGTCGTATCCGAGCCGAGGCTGCCGGGAGAAGATCGTCGAGACCGCCAACGCAACGAGGCAGAGGACGAGACCGGGCGCGAGCGCGCTCCCGGGTCGCCAGCTGGGCCGGATCGTCGCCAGGACTAACCAGGTCCCCAGCGAGAGCGCGATCAGGTACAGGCTGGTCGTTCGCAGCTGGACCGAGTAGATGCCGGGCCAACCGCCACCGATGAACACGAGGTAAATCGTGAGCACAGCCAGGCAGGCGAACAACAGGGAGGTCAGAAGTCGGGCCCCGGTCACGAGGTCGAGGATAGCCGAGGGTCACCGAGTCCCGGAGCCAGTACGTTCAGGTCGCCTGACGGCACCGACGCTGTCGCTAGACTGCCGGAATGACCGAGCCGTCCCTCACGCTCGTCCTGCCGGCCTACAACGAGGCGGAGCGGATCGGTCCTGCGCTCGACGAGCTGTTCGGGTATCTCGCCCGGCGCGGCCAGGAAGCCCGCGATGGCGCGCCGGGGTCGGCGGCGCTCCCCGATCGGGTGGAGGTTCTCGTCGTCGACGATGGCAGCAGCGACGGCACGGCCGACCTCGTGCGAGCTCGGCGGGAAGCGCACCCCGCTCCGACGGCGGGCCCGACCGGCGACCGGCCGCAGCTGACCGTCATGACGGTCCCTCACGGAGGCAAGGGCGCCGCCGTCCGGGCAGGAATGCTCGCCGCGACGACGGACTACATCATCTTCGCCGATGCTGACATGGCGACTCCGCCGGACATGATCCCGCTCCTGGTCGAGGAGCTCGATGAACACGATATGGCCCTCGGGAGCCGCGTCCAGCCAGACGGGTCCGACATGCGCCGAAGCCAGCCCTGGTACCGCCGGCTGCTCGGCAGGGGGTTCCACGTCATGGCCGCGATCTGGGTAGTCGGACCCGTGAAGGACACCCAGTGCGGGTTCAAGGGCTTCACCCGCGGCGCTGCCCATGACCTGTTCGCGCGCCAGAAGGTGACGAGCATCGTGTTCGATGTCGAGCTCATCTACCTCGCCCGGCGGCGCGGGTACCGCATGGCGATCGTGCCGATCCGATGGGCTGATCGGCGCGGCTCGCGGATGCGAGCCGGTCCCGCCCTCGCCCTGCGGGTTGCCTGGGACCTGTTCCGGATCCCGCTGATCCACCGCCGCCTCGGTCGCACGATCGGTGCGGCGAAGGTCCCGAAGGGGTCCGGCGACGGCTGATCCCGGCGGAACCCGATCGCCCGTGAACCGGCGATGGGCCACGCTCCTGCCCGTCTTCGCCATCGCGACGTTCGCCGTCGTCACCCTCGGGATCCTGTCGGCGGCCGTCAATGCGGGCACGTTCGGGTACGACTTCGAGGCCTATCGCGGTGCCGCGACGCGGGCCCTTGCCGGGCAACCGCTGTACGACCCATCCGTCGGGCAGGCCGGCGGCTTCGCGCTGTTCCTCTACCCGCCGCCGTTCGTGTTGGGAATGCTGCCCTTCGGCGTGCTGCCGGCCGATCTCGGCTCCTGGGTCTGGCTGATCCTGACGGTCGCGATGCTCGTTGCGGGGATCTGGCTGCTGCCGGTGGGGGCCCGCGTCCGCTGGTCAATCCTCCTGCTGGCCGGTCTGTCCTGGCCGGTGGCGTACGCGTTCAAGCTCGGTCAGGTCGGCTCACTGCTCCTCCTGCTCTTCTCGGCCGGCTGGCGCTGGCAGGATCGACCCGGTCGGCTGGGGCTGGTCGGCGCGATCGGAGCGATCGTCAAGATCCAGCCCGGCATCGTCCTGCTCTGGGCGCTGCTGACCGGCCGGTGGCGCGCGGCGGTCATCGGGTCGGCGGTGCTCGTGACGGCGGCCGTCGTCTCCACGTTGCTGTTCGGCGGACCCGGGATCTGGCTCGACTACATCACCCTGCTGCGGAACGTCAACGACCCGATCTCGACGCCCCACAACTTCACCGTCGGCGCCGTCGCCTTCCAGATGGGGGCGTCCGAGGCGGCGGCAGGCGCGCTCCAGGTCGCGAGCTCGGCGGTGGTCGCCGGCCTGGTCGTCCTGACCGCGCTCCGCTCGTCGGCGACGACCTCGTATCTCGTCGCCGTCGTCGGCAGCCAGCTCCTTTCTCCGGTCCTCTGGGATCATTACGCGATGCTGCTGCTTCTGCCGATCGCCGCCCTCCTCGATCGGGGGTGGTGGTGGACCGTCGCGATCCCGCTCGCGACGTCCGTCCTGGTGCTGCCGTTCGGCCTGCCGCCGATCCTCTACCCGGTCGCCTTCGGGCTGACATTGGCCGCACTCATTGCCTCGGATCGGCGGGCCGCACGGCCCGCGTCGGCCCCCGGACCCGTCATCGCCGCCGCCGCGTGAGTCTCGCCTCGGCCGTCCCTGCGCCCTTCGAGACGCGTTCCACGCTGCCCGAACGGTTCGATTGGCCGGCCCGGATCGGGGTCGGCCTGACGCTTCTGGCCGCCCTCGTCTACTGGTATTCGAACCGCCTCTTCGACGCTCACCACGGCGACTTCTTCTACCTGGCGGACGCCTTTCTCCACGGCCGGACCTCGATCGACTTGAAGGTCATTCCGAAGGGAGCGATCGGGGTCCAGGACGTCATTCCTTCCGGTGGCAGGTTCTACGTGCCGTTCGGGCCGTTCCCGGCGATCCTCTTCATGCCGTTGGTGGCGGTCTTCGGGCCGGTTACGGCCGACCAATGGGAGTCGGGGATCAACGCAGTGCTGGCCGCGGTCGTGGTCGGGCTGGCATGGTGGGCGCTCGGCCGGTACGGCGTCCGACGTCTGCTCGATCGCTTGCTGCTGGTCGTTCTCCTTGGCTTCTCGACCCAGATCTGGTGGATCACGACCCGCGGCGGGGTCTGGCACACGGGTCAGCTGATCGCCACGTCCCTGACGCTGCTCTGCCTGATCGAGCTCGCCGGGCGCCGCAGGCCCGCGCTGATCGGCCTGCTGGCGGGTGCCGCCTTTCTGTCGCGCGCCCCGATCGCCTTTGCGATCCCGGCCTACGCACTACTCCTTGCTGGGGATCGGATCTGGCTGCCGCGCCAGTGGCCCTGGCGCCAGTGGTTCGAGCTGGCGGCGGGTTTCCTGCCCTCGATCGCCTTCTTCTTCTGGTACAACGCCGCGCGCTTCGGCTCGCCGCTCGAGTCCGGCTATGCGCTGGCGACCCTCGCGCCGTGGCTCGAGGCTCAACGGCAGATCGGCCTCTTCTCGACGACCCACCTCGGCATGAACATCGACTACCTCTTCCTGCGCCTGCCCGTCCCGTACAAGAGCTGGGCCGATCTCCAGTTCCCGTTCTTCAAGCCCGACGGGCTCGGAATGTCGATCTTCTTCACCTCGCCCGGCCTCCTCTACGCGCTGCGTGCCCCATGGCGCCAGAGTCGGGCGTGGTGGCTGCTGATGGCGGCTGGTCTCGTGCTGATCCCCACGCTTCTCTACTACGGCGGCGGCTGGCTCCAATACGGTTTCCGCTATGCGCTCGATTCGATCCCGTTCATCTGGCTGCTGTGCGGTCTGGCGGCCGTCAAGGATGATGAGCACGGCGGCGGGATGGGTTGGGCCTGGCGGATCCTGATTGCCTTCGGGGTCGTGGTGGGCGCGATCGGGGTGTACTGGGCCTACAACCTGTTCTGATCGCCGAGCGCGACGCGAAATCGAGGTGGCCACCGAGGTCGGCACATCTCGATTCGTCGCCTTCGCTGGCCCGGCCGCGCATGCCTCGAAATCTGCCGAATGCGCGATCGCCAGCTGATCACGCCGGCGCGACGGCGGCCTCGCGCGGAGCCCGGGTGGACCTCCCACGTACCCAAGTCAGCGGGGGGCGCTCGACGAGCACGTACGAGAGAGTCGCGATCCCGCACACGACAGGCACGACAACGAGGACCAGGAGGGGGCCATCGAGCGTACGGGCGACGACGGACAGCACGGCGACATGCCACAGGTACACACCGTACGAGATCTTCGCGAGAAGCCGGACGCCCGGGATCGACGGACGGCGAACGGCGGCCCAGAGGATCAGGACCGCCGCCCCGATCACGGTCGCGAAGTCGCCTCGTCCGCGCGCTGCGGCGAGCACGCCGATCAGAAGGAGGGCGAGACCGAGAGGCCATGCCCGGGCAACGTTCGGGATTTGATGCTGATAGCGCGCGACGAGCATCCCGAACCCGAACGACCAGAACATCGTCGGGAGCTGACGAAACCACCAGTCGCCCGTGGCGAACCACGCGGAGAAGACAAAGCTCATGCCCATCAACAGGATGATCGCCGATGGGCGAAGCAGCGCCAGCAGCGGCAGTACGGCGTAGAAGGTCACCTCGACCCCGAGCGACCATGACTGGTCGAAGACGGTCAGCGTGCCAGGGGGCTCGAAGACATTGGGAACGACGAGGAGCGTCGGCCAGGGATTCGTCCGGAGGTGCGGCTCGAGCCCGCCGACGAGCAATACGGCAACGACGAGGAAGTACAGCGGTGCGAGTCGCGCCACGCGGTGCTTCGCGTACCGGCGGAGGTCCACTTGGCCGACGGTGAACGGCCGGTACAGCAAGTAGCCGGACAACGGGAAGAACAGGTATACGCCGACGTACCCGCCCGCCGCGATCGGGCCGAGCCAGGTCTGGCCCGCAGTGAAGTACAGATGAGTTGCAAAGACGAGGAAGGCTCCGGTGACCCGGATCAGGTCGAGGCCGTCATTTCGTCCAGAGTCCGCTCGTTCAGAGTCCGCCTGCGGCGGGCCCGTGTGCTTGATCGTGGTTCGTCCCCCAGGCTCGCGTCGTCCCGACAGTCTCACCTCGACGGCCTCGCTTCCGGCGCATGCCGAGGGCATCGCCGCATCGTCATCCGCGCCTCTCCATCCTTCGAGCAGGCTGCGCTCTCTGTCAATGGGCGTGAAGTCGCCTCAAGCGAAGCGTTTGCCAGGACCAGGTGGGGATGAAGCACATCGCATGGAGCGCACCTCGGTGGTCGGCGCATACACGGCTACCGTGATCGCGGCCGCTGGTCGGGATCGACGGTTCGTCCTGAAATCCAATCGCAGGGGCAACGCCAGCCAGGGCGTGGGACACTCCCGGGACCCTCGGCTCCTTACTTCGGTCCCGCTTGGAGGATCCGTGCGCCATCCCAAGCTCGTCCTGGCGATCTTCATCCTGTCCGGCGCCGCCGGGCTGATGTACGAAGTCGTCTGGTCCCGCCAGCTGGTGCTGGTGTTCGGCAACACGACCCAGGCGGTGTCGACGATCCTGACCGGCTTCTTCGGTGGTCTCGCGATCGGATCGTTCCTCGGCGGCCGGCTGGCCGACCGGGTCCGCTCGCCGCTCCGGCTGTACGGGATCATCGAGCTGGTGCTGGTGATCATCGTGCTGCTGACGCCAGTCACGTTCCGGCTCCTCCACGAGGTGTACCGGGGCGTCTTTCCGACAATCGAGGGTGCACCGGCCGCCTTGGCGCTGCTCCGCTTCGTGCTCGCCATCCTCGCCCTGGCGCCCGCGACGGTTCTCATGGGCGCCACCCTGCCGACGCTCACCCGGCACCTCTCGCGCGATCGCCACCTGTCTGCCGCGTTCGGGCGGCTGTACGCCGCCAACACGCTCGGGGCGATCGTCGGGACGCTGGCGGCGGGTTTGGTCCTGATCGAGGTGTTCGGGCTGACCGGGACGCTCGTGATCGGGGCCGCCTGCTCGGCGATGGCGGGCGCGGTCGCGATCCTGTTGAGCCGGAACGCCGACGAGGCGGCCGCCGCGCCAGCGTCCGGCGCGACTGCCTGGCGGGAGCCGGCCTGGACGCCGAACCTGTCGGTCACCGCAGCGAGCCGCCGCCCGACGCTGGCGCTGCTCCTGGCCTTCGTCTCGGGCCTGACCTCGCTCGGCTACCAGGTGCTGTGGACGCGATTGCTGTCGTCGGGCACGGGCAATTCGACGTACGTGTTCACCCTGATCCTCGGGATGTTCCTGATCGGGATCACGATCGGGGCGACCCTGTTTGCACTCAGCCGACGGTGGATCCGCCAGCCGATCGCACTGATCGCGATCGCCCAGGTCGTGGTCGCTGCCATCGCCATCGCCGGTCTCGTGCTCGTCATCGGCCAGCCCGGCACGATCGATCCGCGCAAGCCGCTCGAGAGCGCCGAGGCGATCCTGCTCCCGATCCTGTTCGTCGTCCTCCCGGCCACGATCGTGATGGGCTTCACGTTCCCGGCAGCCTCGACGCTCCTCGGCAATGACCCGGCCCGGATCGCCGCGAACGCCGGGCGACTCCTCGCGGCGAACACCGCCGGCGCAATCGGCGCGACGTTCGCGATCCCGTTCTTCGTGATCCCGCTCGTCGGCTCGCCCGTTGCCGTCGCGCTCCTTGCCCTCGTCAATATCGCGACCGCCCTCGCCCTCGTCGCGAGCCGGACCGGCCGGGCGTCACTCCCCTCGATCGCCAGGCTGGGGACAGGGATCGCGGCGGTCCTCGTGTCCGGCGCGACCGTGATCGGCTTGGCCACCCCCGGCGCGATCGTCGACCCGAGCGTCGCCCGGATCCACGATGCACGGGCGATCCTGTTCGCGAGCCACGAGGACGAGATCGCGTCGGTCCAGGCGGGCGCGACCGTCACGCCGCAGCTCTGGGTGACCGGCACCGCGATGACGCTTCTCACGGTGGACGCGAAGCTGATGCCGGTCCTGCCCCTGATGCTGCGGCCGGACTCCCGGTCCGCGCTGACCGTTGCGTTCGGGATGGGATCCGCCTTTCGCGGGGCACTGATCGCCGGGCTGACGACCGAGGCGATCGAGCTCGTCCCGACCGTTCCCGAGATGTTCTCGTACTTCTACGCCGACGCTGCCGCGGTCCTCGCCAACCCCAACGGCAAGGTGATCATCACCGACGGCCGGAACCACGTGGAGCTCACGACCGAGCGCTACGACATCATCGTCACGGACCCGCCGCCGCCGATCTTCAGCTCGGGCGCGTCGGTGATCTCGTCGCTCGAGTACTACAGGGCCGGCCACGCCCGGCTGAATCCGGGCGGGATCATGATGCAGTGGGTGCCCAACGGCGCCACGATCGACGAGTTCCGGGCCCACGTCCGGACGTTCCGGACCGTCTTCCCCCACGTGTCGATGGTCTTCGGGCCGGGCGGCTACGGGCTCTACATGATGGGCTCGGACCAGCCGCTGGTCTTCGACGACGCCGCGATGCGCGAGGTCCTCGGCCGGCCCGGGATCCTCGACGACATCTCGTCGGCCTACGACTCCCCGGCGACGACCGTCGATGACTGGATCAGCCGGATCGGGCAGCTCCGCTGGATCGCCGACGCCGAGGTCGACACGTTCACCGGCCCGGGCCCGCTGATCACCGACGACCATCCGCTGCCCGAGTACTTCCTCCTCCGACGGATCTTCAACCAGGACGTGCCCGAGACGAGCCCGGACATGCTCCTCCGGCTCACCGGTCGCTGACCTGCGCCGTCGTCCCTGGGCGCCCGGCCGAGGGGCGCGAGATCAGGGTGGCTGATCAAATCGAGGCTCAACGTGCGTGGCCGGCATGCTGATCGCGCCACGGATCTCGGATCTGCGTGGCAGCCGAGCGCGCCGCAGGCGCATCTGATCAGCGACCCTGATCAGCCCGATCCGGCGTCCCACGCCATCGTCCGGGCCCAGTTGACCCGACCTTCCCACTTGACCGTCCGCGACTGTCCGCGAGGATGAGGCTGTGATCGAACCGGGGGCAACCCTCGACCGCGCCAGCCAGCCGACCGCGCCCGCCGCGTCCCAGGTCGCTGCGACGGCACCACGCCGGCGGTGGCTGCCATCGTCGACGGTCCTGGCGTTCGGCGGTGTGATCGGCTGGTCGGCGTTCCTGCTGTTCTCGGTCGAGCCGCTGATCGGGCGGGTGGTGCTGCCCGTCTTCGGTGGGACGCCGGCGGTGTGGGCGACGACGCTGTTCTTCTTCCAGGCGGTCCTGCTCCTCGGCTACCTCTACGGGCACCTGTCGGTGACGCGGCTCGGTCTGTGGCGCGGGGCGCTCTTGCATGGGGTGCTGCTCGCGGTTGCGGCAGTTGCGCTGCTCGTCGCTCCGGCAAGGGCCGCCGATCTGCGGAACCCGGCGATCCCCGACGTCATCAACCTCGTCGGGATGCTGGCGGCGACGATCGGGCTGCCCGCGTTCGTCCTCACGACCACCACCCCGTTGGTCTCGGCCTGGTTCGCCGCGGTCCGCTCCAGTGGCGGCGAGGCCGCAGGTGAGGGCGCCGCAGCCGATGACGCCTACTGGCTCTACGCTCTCAGCAACGCCGGGTCGCTGCTGGCGCTCCTCGCCTATCCATTCGTCGTCGAGCCGCGGCTTGGGCTGTCGGCCCAGCGCGGCGTCTGGGCAGCCGGCTTCGTCCTCTTCGGCCTTGCCATCCTCGCCGTCGCATGGTGGGCGACGCGCCGCGTCGGCTCGTGGGCGCCGACCGACGAGGCAGTGAGCCAGTCGACATCGATGGCCACCGTGGCGGCACCGACGTGGCGCCGCCGCCTCACGTGGCTGCTCCTCGCGGCCGTTCCGTCCGGCCTTCTCTCCGCCGTCACGACCTTCATCGCGACCGACCTTGTGTCGGCCCCGCTGCTCTGGCTGGTCCCGCTCGCGATTTATCTGGTGACCTTCATCATCGCGTTCTCGGCCCGCGGCCGGCGCCTCGTCCCTGCGGCGATCGTCGCGGCGCCGGCAGCGGTCACCCTGATGTGGGTGCCATACGGCTCGGCGGGTGGCTGGCCGATCCTGCCCCTCGTCGTGCTGATGTACGGCGGCCTCGGCGTCGTCGCAACCGCGCTTCACGGACGCCTCGCGCTCGATCGTCCCGAGCCCGCCCGCCTCACCGAGTTCTACCTCGTCGTCTCGATCGGGGGCGCGCTGGCGTCGGCGTTCGTGGCTTTGCTCGCACCGGTTCTGTTCCCGGGCGTCTGGGAG
>JACDAH010000306.1 GCA_013695505.1 Chloroflexota bacterium
GTCCAGGGCAAACCCGCCGCGAGGCGGGGACGCAAAGCCAGGGATCTTCGCCATCGAAGACCGCCCGGTTGCCGAGGAACCGTCGCATATCAGAGACCTCGAAAGGAGTCAACCGTGAAGGGCAACCTGGTGCGCCTCACATGGGCGCTCGCGCTCGTCGCGTCAATGGCCCTCACCATGGGGGCCGGCCTTCGGTGGAGCTGACCACAGGAAGCGGATGCTGAAGGCTCAGGCGTGTCGGGTTCTACTCGTCCTGTCCGGTCTAGCCAGTTCCGCCCTCGCTCTCGAGGCGGGGCAGCGCTGGAAGTGAACCGCAAGCGGGGATGCCCGGGGGCATTCGGGGGATGCGAAACCGTCGGGCGACCGACGGTTTCGTGATTCAAGCCCAGACTCACGCCCCGCTTCACGGCCGGAATCGCGGGCGTCGTCGTCAACCTGCACTGTCGGGTGCAGTCCGGGTGGTTGCACGATCATCGAGCGCCTCGTAGACTGCGCGGACCGCTCGGGTTGGCCGGGCATGTTCGGGAGACCATCCTTGGGTCTGTTCGATGGGCGCAATCGACGCTACGTCGCCATCGCGATTCGCGCGGATGGCCGGCGTGTCCAGATGCCCCTGAACGGCGCCGGTCTTACGGACGGTTCGCTCCTCTCCCTTCTTCGCTCGCTCGTCGCCGGCCTTGAGAGCCTTCTTGGACTTCTCATTACCGGCTCCCGGCGGGAGAACCGAGGAACGCGGAGGAACGGACGCTAGAGGCGACCGAACCACTGACAACCGAAGGGACCCTCGCCGGGTGGCGAGGGTTTTTTGTTGTCACCAACCAGTCGGCGGTCCCGATCCCGGATCGATCGGGCGGCGGCTCCCGCGGGGTCGCTCGATGAACCGTCTCAATCGAGAGGGCAGGCATGGATCGATGACGATGACGAAGGGACCGGCGGCGCATCCGCCGAGTCCGGGCGAGACCCGGCCGGAGCGGCGGAGTCACGTGCCCGCGGACGGGACGGCTGGCGCCGCAGCCATCGAGGCCGCCAGGCGGGCGATGCTCGATGACGCGCGACCGCGGAATCGGACCCGGATCGGGGCCGATGTCGTCTGCGAGGCGCTCCTCCTCCAGGGCGCCGAAGTGTTCTTCAGCTACCCCGGCGGCGTGGTCCTGCCGCTCTACGACGTCCTCGGCGACTATCCCCAGCTGCGTCATGTCCTGGTCCGCCACGAGCAGGGCGGGGCCCACGCGGCCGACGGCTACGCTCGGGTCACCGGCCAGGTCGGCGTCTGCATGGGGACGTCCGGGCCGGGCGCGACGAACCTCGTGACCGGGATCGGGACCGCCCTCCTCGACTCGATCCCGATGGTCGCGATCACCGGCAACGTCCCGTCGGCCCTGATCGGCAAGGACGCCTTCCAGGAGATCGACATCAACGGCATCACCCTGCCGATGACCAAGCACAACTACCTCGTCCGCGACGCGAACGACCTGCCCCGCGTCCTGGCCGAGGCGTTCCACATCGCCCGGAGCGGGCGGCCCGGGCCGGTCCATGTCGACATCACGAAGGACGCCCTCCAGCAGGAGACGAGCGCGCCGCACCCGACCCACGACGAGGTCGTCGCGGGTCTGCCCGGCTTCCGCCCCAACATCGACGCCAACGGCCGCCAGCTGAAGCTGGCCGCGGCGGAGCTGGCGAAGGCAAAGCGGCCGGTGATCCTCGCCGGCCATGGGGTCCTCCATGCGGAGGCATGGGACGAGCTCGTCGCGTTCGCCGAGAAGGCCCAGATCCCGGTCGCCCACACCCTCCTCGGCATCGGCGCGATCGACGAGACCCATCCGCTGAGCTACGGCTTCATGGGGATGCACGGCTGGAAGCACGTCAACCGGGCGATCCAATCGGCCGACCTTCTCTTCGCGATCGGGATGCGTTTCGATGATCGGGTGACCGGCAACGTCCGGACGTACGCGCCGTACGCCCGGATCGTTCACGTCGATATCGACCCGGCTGAGATCGGCAAGAACGTGGCCGTCGAGGTCCCCATCGTCGGCGACGCGAAGCGGGTCCTCGCGGCCCTCCTGCCGATGATCGAGACGGTCGACCCGGCGAGGCGGGCCGACTACTTCGCGGAGCTGGCCACGTGGCGCTCCGACTCCGAGGGCTCGTCCTGGCACGGCTCCGGTGCCTGGCGCGACGGCCTCCTGTCGGCCGACTACGTGATCGAGCGAATCGGCGAGCTGACCGGGCACGACGCGACCTACGTCGCGGACGTCGGCCAGAACCAGATGTGGCTGGCCCGGTATGCCGGCTTCCGCCACCCGAATACCCACGTGTCGTCGGGCGGTCTCGGGACCATGGGCTTCAGCGTCCCGGCCGCGATGGGCGCCGCGCTCGGCCGGCCGGATCGAGAGACGTGGGCGATCACCGGCGACGGTGGCTTCCAGATGACGAGCCAGGAGCTGATGACCCTGACCGCCGACCGGATCCCGGTGAAGATCGCCCTGCTCGACAACAAGAAGCTCGGGATGATCCGGCAGTGGCAGGAGATCATCTACGCCGGCAACTATCACTCCGCGCACCTGCCCGGGCCGGACTTCGCGAAGCTTGCCGACGCCTACGGCATCCCGGCCTTCCGGGCTCGGACGCCGGGCGATGTCGACACCGCGATCCGGGCCGCCCAGGCCGTCGACGGCCCGGCCCTCGTCTGGTTCGAGATCGCCGAAGAGCAGAACGTCTTCCCGATGATGCCGGCGGGCAAGGGCCTGTCCGACCTCATCGAGAAGTGGGAAGGGGCGGACGAGTGAATCATGGGGCGGATGGGTTCGACGGAGTTCAGCCACCGGACTCGGAGAGCGAGGACCAGCTAGCCATCGACGCGTCCACGAACGGCCGCGCTTCGGCGCCCCCGGCTCCCACGCGCGCCTCGTCGC
>JACDAH010000311.1 GCA_013695505.1 Chloroflexota bacterium
TGGCATGGCGCCCGACGACCGCGATCAGGTCGTCGGTCGTCGCCTCGCGAACCTCGACGACGGGCGGTGCGGACGGCCGGAAGACGGCCGCGATCGCACCGCGGACCGCGCCGATCCCGCGGGAGAACAGGCGGGTGATGTCGTCTGCGCCGACGAATCGCTGCCAGTGGCGGAGGGCCTCGTCGCGGAGGAACGTCCCGCGGGCGAGATCCTCGCGGAGCGCCGCGAGCTCGCGTTCATGCTCGCCTTCCCCGATCCGTTGAAGTGCTGCGATGTCGATCGCTTCGTGGGCGACATCGTCGGCGACCCGGGCGACGAGGGGCCCGATACCGGCCAGCGAGCCGGCGAGGGCCAGGGCGGCCAGCGCTCGACGGGAGTCCCCATCCGCCCGCAGGCCGTCGATCCGATCGCGAATCGGTCGGACCGCCGCCGGATCGAGGGCCTCACCCGCGGGGTCGACGGCACCCTCGAGGACACCGGTGACCTCCAGATCGGCTGCGAACCCAGCGTCCGTGAACAGGCGCCGGACGTCAGCAAGGACGACCGCCTGGTCGGCCAGATCGGGCGGAAGGCGATTCACGACGACGACAAGCGGCAGGCCTCGCTCGCGAACCCGGCCGAGGACGGTCCATGGGACGCGGTCTGCGTAGCGGCTGGCCGTTGTCACGAACAGGCACAGATCGGCCGCCTCCACGAGCTGGTCGGCGAGCGCGCGGTTGGCATGCTCGATCGAGTCGACGTCGGGCGCGTCGACGAGGGCCAGGCCCGACTCGACGCCCGGATCGGCGACCGGCTCGAAACGATCCGGTCCGAGCCCGTGGAGAGCGCCCTCGCGAAGCGCCGCGAGATCGTCGGGATGGGCAAGCACGACGGCTGTCCGGGTCGTCGGGCGAAGGACGCCCGTCCGGCTCGCGGCGCGGCCCGCGAGCGTGTTGAACAGCGAGCTCTTGCCCGCGCCGGTCGGGCCGAGGAGGAGGACGAGGATGGGGGCGTCGAGACTGGCGGCGCGGACCCGGAGATGACCGGCGACGTGGTCGCGGAGCTGGACGGCGCGGGCCCGCGCGGTTCCGGTCGACGGCGAGAGGGCCAGCCGCCGCTCGGCCAGGTCGGCGAGCTGGTCGACGAGCGCGCGAAGATCCGGCAGCGGATCGGTCATGGCCAGAGCCTGCACCAAGGCCGGGACCAGCGATCTGCCGGGGTGGCGATGCGCCTTTCGGTCCTGTTGCACCTTCGCCCGGCCGACGCTCCGATCTCAGATCACCTTGAGCCCATCGTCCGACTGCGCAGAGGCGCCGAGCGGCGGTTCCGGGTACTTCGGCTGGAAGCGGGACACGGTGCCATTGAACGCGCGCTGAGAACGGAGGCCGAGCAGAAGCGCCATCACCAGCCCCACGACCACCGCGGCGGCGCCCATCCACGATCCCTCGACGCGCAGCCGGGTCAGCGCAGCAGCCGCGATCGCGGCAGCGATCACGGCATCGACGACCGCGATCATGCCGGGCATCGTCACGAAGAAATGGAGGATCGTGTAGCGGACGTCCCCAGTCAGGCCGTAGCTCCTCCCGATCCCGACCGGATCGTCGGTGTAGCCGGAAGTCAGCCGATCGGCGACAGCGGGCACGATCGTCACGTAGGCATGGCGAATCCGGTTCATCGCCGCCATCCAGAGCGCCTCCTCGCGGTTTGCGTCGTCGAGTCGGAAGAAGGTCGCGATGCCGACGAAGAGCGTGACCGGGAGCAGGATCAGGGCATAGTCGACCGCGTTTCCGCCGTTGGCGCTCATGAGGCTCAAGGCGACGACCGAGGCGGACAGAAGGGAAATGAACAGGCCAGCCCGCGCGAATGATTCGTTCCAGATCAGCGATCGAGTGGCAAGCACGCTCCAGTGCTCGGTCGACAGAATCTGGAGGGCACGTGGATCGTCCAGGCCGATGGCGGCTGGCGCATCGGCCGAATGGTGCGCCGGCGCGGGTGGCACGGCGAGGTGCTCGGCGGGGACCGTCGGACGCTCGTTCATGGGTGGAGACCCTCCTTGGCGTGCATGTTGACAGCCGCGGCCCTGCCCTTGCACAGTGCGTGCCATGCACCGCCGTCCCGCGCGCGCCAGCTCCCCGCGCAGCGAGCAGCCCTCAGCGAGGGTTGGCCTGGCCTGACGACGCGCCGCCGCGGCGCCATCGACCATCCACCGCCCTCGGCTCGGTCCGGGGGCGTTTCGCTGTCACGCGCCGTTCCCGAGCCGGCCCTGGGCACCAGCCACGGGGCAAACCACCATGGATCCGACCTTCTTCGCCCGCGGCGTTCTCATCGGGCTCACCGTCGCCGCGCCGGTCGGCCCCATCGGTCTCCTGACGATCCGCCGGACGATCGCCCACGGCCGGGTGTATGGCCTCGTGTCGGGGCTCGGCGTCGCGTCCGCCGATGCCACGTACGGCGCAGTCGCCGCCTTCGGGCTGACCGCGGTCACGGCCATCCTGATCGGCGCCCGGGCGCCACTCGCCCTCATCGGCGGCCTCTTCCTGATCTGGCTTGCGATCCGGACGATCCGAGCCCGGCCGGGATCGGCCGCGACCGACGAGGATCGGCCCGGCCTGGCGGCGGCCTACGCCTCGATCTACGGACTGACGATGACGAACCCGACGACGATCCTGTCATTCGCCGCGATCTTCGCGGGCTTCGGGCTCGGCGGTGGCGGCGGCCTGGACGCGGCGCTGCTGACGCTCGGGGTCTTCGTCGGGTCGAGCCTCTGGTGGCTGGGGCTGACCGCGGTCATCGGCCGCGTGCGGGAGCGGATCACGCCGGCGGCGCTGGGCTGGGTCAACAGTGTCTCCGGCACGATCCTGCTCGCCTTCGGGATCGTCGCGATCCTCGCGGCGCTCCGGGTCGTCTGATCTCGCCTAGGATTCAACTCATGCCCACGCCGTCCGTCGTCGCGATCATCCCCGTCGGCGCGCTCGACGGGGCAAAGTCCCGGCTCGGGGCCGTCCTCGACGCCGAGGAGCGACTCGCGCTCACCACTGGGCTCGTCCGCCGGACGATCGCGGCCGCCATGGCGGCGACCCGAATCGGCGAGGTCCTGGTGGTCACGCCCGACGATGCGGTCCGCACGATCGCGGCCCAGCTCGGCGCACGCCCGGTGCGCCAGCGCGACGGCGGGCTCAACCGCGGGATCGACGCCGGCCGGGCCGAGGCGATCGCCGCCGGGGCCAGCGCCATCCTCATCCTGCCGATCGACCTGCCCGACGTGACACCCGGCGCGATCGACGCGGTCGCGGCCGAGGCCGACGAACCCGAGCGGCCGCTGGT
>JACDAH010000340.1 GCA_013695505.1 Chloroflexota bacterium
GACCACGCCTTCGTCGGTGTGTGTCGGCGGCATCCGGATGTCGACGATCGCGATGTCCGGCCGCTCGGCGTCGACGAGCCGATGCAGCAGCGCCGGCTCGCTCGCGGTTCCCACCACGTCGAGCCCGACCTCGGCTAGCAGCCGAGCGAGACCCTCTCGCAACAGCAGCTCATCATCGGCGATTACGACGCGCATGGGATCTCCGTTCTCACGGTCGCACGGCCGCTCGTCGGACCGATCGACACGATCTTGCCGCCGAGCGCGCCGCTCTGGTCGCCGAGCTCTACAAGCAAGGATTCCGGCAGCGGCCCGGTCACCTCGAGCTCCAGCTCGATGACGAGGCGGTCGTCGATGATGAACGCTGCGACGGAAGCGCGGCGAACGACCGCGTCCTGCGTCGTCCGAAGGATGACGAGGTACGCCGCCGCCTCGATTGCCTGCGGCAGACGGGCGCTCGGCATGGCGCGGATGTCGAGTGGGATGCGGGATCGCTCGGCAAGCTCCTCAATTGCGGGCCCGAGCCCATCGTCTGCCAGGGCCCGAGGGACGATGCCATGGGCGAGCTCCCGGAGATCGGCGAGGGCGGCCCGAACCTCGGACTCGAGGCCCTTCGCCACGGCGTCGACGTGGCGACCCGGGCCGCCGTCGGTCGCGGCGTGCTCGCGGACGATCGCCAGCTCGATCGCCAGAGCGAGCAGCCGCTGTTGCGACCCATCGTGGAGGTCGCGCTCGAGGCGGCGCCGTTCCGCCGCCGCGGCGGCGACGACCTCCGACCGGGAGGTTCGCAGCTCGGTCATCCGGGCGTGGGACTGGGCGAGCAGCCGCTCGTTCTCGAGCGCTAGCCGGGCCGCTGCGACGGCATCCGACATCCTTGCCGGATCGTCCGCAAGGTCGGCGCGGTGAACCAGGATCGCGAGGGTTCGGCCGTCGCGAAGCACCTCCGTGGATTTGTCGTCGGCCGGCCGCTGCAGTCGTATCTCGCCCGCGGAGTCGACCAACCGCCCGTCATCGAGCGCGTAGAGGACTTCGAGCGTCGAGTCATCGAGGATCTTCCCCAGCGCTCCTGCGAGCTCGCCCGCCACCGGTGATGCGACCACATCAAGCGCGACGCGGGCGACGCGCTGACGGGTCTGCCGCCCGCGGTTCCAGCGGCCGATGGTGCCAATCGCCAGCGCCATCAGCCCCGCGCCCTGCGCGGTCCACAGGGCGATGTCGAGGCGGTCGTTCGACAGCGCTGCACGCGAGATCGATGCCACCCCTTCGATCGCCACGCCAGCCAATGCCGCGATCGTTCCGGCGACGAGGATCGCCTCGCGGCGTCGCTCCGTCCGCGACCCGCGCCAAACCGCCGTGACAATGACCGTCGCGACCGCCGCGACCCAGCACGCCTGGACGAGGAACCCGAGACGGGTCGCCGATGCGACGAGCGCGGGATCGCTCCACACGGCAAATACATTCGTCGGGCACAACGTGCAGCGTGACGCCGCCGGATCGAAGGCGATCGTGGGCAGGAGGCCGAGCAAGCCGAGGTTCGTGAGGTAGGCGAGGCCACCAAGCGCCAGTCGGACGCGACCTGACACGCCGAATGACACGCCGAGCAACGCTGCGTGAGCGATCAACGCGGGCCACGCGTTGCGCAGCAGGAGTCCAAGGCTGAAGACGACCGGCGCGGCGCCATCGGGGTTGGCAGCCTCTGCCGCGAACCACGCGAACCCGGCAACAAGCAGGAGGGGTCCACGCGCCGGATGCGAGACGCCGGCCGGCCGGAGGCTTCCGGCGAGGACGAGCAGCCATCCCGCGCCCAGCGCGACCGCGATCAGCGCCGGGCTCAACCCAGGCCGCGAGAATGACGGACCGCCGACGCCCAGGGCGGCGATTCCCAACCCGAGGGCAACCGCCGCACACACCCAACCGATGGCGAGGAACTGCCGCGCCTGCGTACCGAAGCCCATGACCCGCATCCTCGCACTCCAGCGGCCACTCGTGATGAGGGTCTCCACCAACAACGGTCGAACCGGATCTCGGGGATGTCCTGATGACGCCGGCAGGCGGTAGATTGACGCTCCCGGCGTCCACTGACGCAGAAGGGGTATCAAGGTGAACAGCAGGAACGCGCGACGGGTCATCGCAACCGCCACCATTGCTGGAATGTTCGCGACGGCGTGCGGCACTGCACCCGGTCGCGGTGTCGCCAGTCAAGCGCCGACGATGACGCTCACCTTCGCGAACGCCAATGACGACCATGAGGCGCTTCAGGGCTTCGCCGACGCCGTGAAGGCAGCGTCCGGCGGAACACTGACGATCAAGTTCGTCGACCAGGTTCGCCGGGACCATCCGACGTACGAGAGCGAAATCATCGACGACGTCGTCGCCGGAACGTACGACCTCGCGTGGGTGGCGCCCAGGCCGTGGCACAGCAAGGGCGTTAGGAGCTTTGACGCGCTGATCGCCCCATTCCTCATTGACAGCTACGACCTCGAGGGCGCCGTCCTCCAGAGCGGCATGCAGGACGAGATGCTCGCCGGCTTGGCGACGACGGGCGTCGTTGGCCTGGGGATCCTGCCCGGACCGCTCCGTCGAGTCGCGATGGCGGATGGCGGGCTCCGGGTGCCTGGCGACCTGCGCGGCAAGAAGCTCGCCATCGGCGACTCCGAGATCGCCCGAATGACCTTCGAGGCGCTCGGAGCCTCGACTCGGCCCCTGGGGCCCGGCGGAGAGGTCGACGCCGATGACGGCGTCGAGCAGCAGCTCTCGTCCATCACCGGCAACCGCTATTACCGCACCCACCCGCACGTGACGGCCGACCTCGCATTCTGGCCTCGCCCTTTGATCATCTTCGCGAACGAAGCGCGGTTCAACGGACTGTCGGACGCTCAGAAGGCCGCGCTTCGAAACGCGACCAGGCCACTGGTGGCCGCGGGTCTCGCCCTCGCCCGTGCCGAGGACGGGCCCGCAATCAACATCCTCTGCGACAGCGGTTCCGACGTCGTCCTTGCAGGCGTTGGTGCCAGCGACGCCTTCCGAGCTGCGACCCAGTCGGTGTACGACGAGCTTGCGAACGACGCGACGACGAAGAGGTTGATCGACCAGATCGGTGCCCTCAAGGGGCAGACCGCCGTCACTTCAACCGCATCGAGCTGTCAAGCCGCATCGGCCTCGGCCGCGGGATCTGCCTCGCCTCGGCCGGCCGGTGGTTTCCCGGACGGCACATACGAGGCGCGAGCGAGCTGCGACGAGCTCGAGGCTTACAGGGCAGCCCACCCCGACCTGCCCCAGGAGAAGCGCGGTTCGTGCCCGGTTCTGCTCCAGTTCCGGCTGAAGGACGGAGACTGGATGGAGAACTACGGGCAGCACTGGACGTTCAGTTTCTTCGGTGACCACGTTCACCTCGGAAACTTCACGATGCGCTGGGCCTTCGATGGAACGCACCTGTCCTTCAGCGAGATGGAGGGCGGGGCGCCGGACGACGCCGCGGTCTGGACGATGAAGCCCTATACGAAGGTCCGCGACGACACGATCTCGGCCATCGGTTTCCCCGATGGTCTATACGAGGCCAAGGTCTCGGCCGAGGAAATGAAGGCATTCTGGGAGAGCCACGGCACCCCAGTCAGCGCTCGGAAGCCATGCCCCTGCACCCAGACCTTCTCGCTCCATGGCACCAAGTGGATCGGCCGAGATGGCTCCGAGTCGCTGGTCAGCTACTTCGGCGACAAGCTGACACTCACCGACGCCCGTGGATCGGTGACGCTCCGATGGCGGAACGATCCACAAATCGAGGAGGTCACGTTCACGGATGTGGAGACAGGCGATCCGGTTAGCGACGCAGACCTCGCAACCTACTTCGTCGTGAAGACCTTCAACCGGATCGGCGACTAGGCCGATCCGCAGCAGCGCGGGAACTCGGGAGCTCGGCTCGGAGGCGTGTTCCGCCTCCCGCCGGGCTCTCGGTCGTCAACCGGCCCCCGAGGGTCTCGACCCGCTCTCGAAGCCCCGTGAGCCCGGAGCCCATCGTCGCGTCGGCTCCACCAGCGCCGTCATCCGCGACCATCACGGTCACCCAGCCGGCAGCTTCTGAGACGCTGACCGACGCCCGCGTGGCTCGTGCGTGTTTCGCAATGTTGGCGAGGCCCTCGGAGCAGACGTAGTAGGCAGCGGCTTCCACCGAGAGCGGAAGTGCCAAGGTGGTGACGGAGACCGACGTGGGAACCGGGGAACTGGCGACGAGGCGCTCCAGGGCCGGTGCCAATCCGTCCTCCAGATCGGAAGCCGGCCCGAGGCCCGCGGAGAGATCGGCCAGCTGGTCGATGACCGCCATGGCATGAGCCGCCAGGCGATCACGATCGTGACCGAGGTGGTCGGTTGTTCGAACCTCATCGAGGACCGCTGCCAGTCGTAGCAGGGCGCCACCTTCGAGCTCGGCGCGAATCCGGATCCGCTCGCGATCAGCCGCATCGATCAGGCGTACCCGAGACTCCTCGAGGGCGGTGACCTGGCCGCGATTTTCGGCGAGGAGCCGGGCGTTCTCGATCGCAAGTCGAGCCGCCGCGGCGACGCCGTCGACGAGGAGCGGATCTGCCGGCGCGGTTCCATCCCAGACCAGTACGGCTTGCTGGCCTTCGCCCACCGCCAGTGGAACGACCGTCGCTCCGCGTCCGGCCAGCGGCACCTCAATCGGCCGACCGGCGTCGTCGACGAAGCTTGAGTCGCGGCCGAGGCGATACCCGATGACGAGAGAGGGATCGTCGATGGCGTCGGCGAGTCGGTCCCGGAGGGTCGTCGGTTCGGCCTCGTCGCCGAGGTCGATTACGAGACGGGCGAGGGCCTCCCGCGACCAACCGCCCCACCGAAGGTCGGCTGCCAGGGCGAGCGACGTGATGATCAGCACGACAGATGTCGTCAGACGCGCGAGCTCGACCTCGACCAACGCTGACCCTGCCCCGGCGCTGCCGGCGGCGAGCGTCGTGCCGATGGCAGCCGCGCCGATGGCAGCCGCCGCTGCTGCATGGCGGCGCGGTCCGGTCGAGGCGAGCGCTCGGGACAGGCCGAGCGCCGCGACGAGTCCGAATATTGCGATGTCACCACCGGTAACGCCGAGCTGCGGCTGAGCGGCCGCCACGACATAGCCGGCGCCGGCGATCGCACGCCGCGCCGTGGAGCGCAGCCGGTCGGTAGGGTAGAGGATCAGCGCGTGGGCGACGAAACCCAGCCACAGTGCCCCGGCTTCGCCCACGATGCCGCCAAGGAACCACGCGAGTCCCGCCGCCGCCCAGAGGACGGCCAGTCGGCCGCCATTCGCAACGAGGACGACGATGCCGGCCGCCAAGAGGAATGCCCACCCGACCGCGAGGTCGAGGGCGAGGATCGCGGGCACCGAGTTGACGCTCGTGCGCCACTCGAGCCATGCGAGGACGACGGCGCAGTTGAGGACGGCGAAGACCGTCGGCCGTAGGTGCTCGCGGACGATCACGAATCCATGGTGGCATGAGACCGTCGCGCGCCCGTGAGGCATTCTGCCTGCACGTTCCCGTCGGTCCCAGATTGGGTCCGCACGCGAAGACCGGGCGACCCCGCGGGTCGCCCGGCCTCGGTCGAGCTGCAGCGGGACGGCTACCCGCCGAGCGCCTCGCACATCACATCCGCAATCGCGGGGTCCTCGGGCGCCTGGAACTTGCCCGTGAACTCCTCGTCGCCGTTCGTTCGGCCAGAGATGTGGAACAGGACGCCGCCATTGGCCGACTTGCCCAGCAGATCCGTGCCGGACTGTTGACCGTCGGCGGTATCGAGATCGCCTGGGATCCGATAGACCTCGCCCCACTGGGTGTGTGACACGAACGAGATCGCCGGCGTGCTGCCGTCGGTCGAGAGGCTGAAGGTGCCGGCGACCTCCTGGACGACATGGCGTCGGACCAGCTTGCCGTCGACATACCAGCGCCGGCCGGCGCGGTTGTCGGTCGCTGTCACGTACACCTGTCCGCACGGGAGCTCGAAGGCCGGCTCGTCCACCGGCGCCTCGAAGAAGGTCGTCGAGCAGATGACGTATCGACCGTCGGCGCTGCATGTCGCGCCGGGCGGCGGTGGCGGAACGAGGCTGTCCGCGTCCACGGCCGCACCGGCGAGGGCCGCGGGCGCTTGACCCACGATCAGCATCCCGAGTATTCCAAGCGAAAGAGACAACGATCCGACGCGGCGCATGGCCAGCCTCCAGAGGTTTCATGGATCGCCGATCGATCCCGGCGACGACGTCGCCGGCTCCGGGTCCACGACTGCAACGTATCGGCACAGGAGACGTACGCCATCGGTGCACCCACCACATCTATGCGAGGTCGTCTCAGGGTGGGCACCAGTGCGAAGGAGGCGTGGAGCTGGTGGTCGGATGACTGACCTTGGATTCTCATGCGCGCGAACCGCACAATCGTCGACACGCCGTCGCCCGCCGTCCGCGAGCTCAACGGGCCAATGCCGACACTCGCTCAGGGCCTCAAGATTCCCGAAGCACGTGCGTTGCCAACTGCGCCACACCCCGACGTGTTTTGTGCTCAGGAACTACGCACACCTCCTGAGCACGACGGCAATTGCGAGCCTGGCCTACGGCGCTTCATCACGGATGCTGGACGTCCCGACATTCAGAACCATCGGATCCGTGGACACCCGAGCCGCAGCCGCGCCTGATGAAACGGCTCCTTTGGAGGCACGGAAGCCAGTCTCATCTCCACCGAGTAACTTCACTTACGCGCCGAAACGCCGGCGGCGGCGACGCGCTCCGTCGCCCGGCTGAGTTGGACGACATCACCTAGCTCGTCGAGACGGGCGAGGCGATGCCCGAGCATGCCC
>JACDAH010000347.1 GCA_013695505.1 Chloroflexota bacterium
GACCCGGCCCGCGCGATGACGCGGCGCCCCGCGAGGGCGGCCGCGGCACATCGGCCCTCACCGCCACGGAGACCGCGGAAGTTCAAGCCGCCCGCGGTTCACTGGCCGCCGAGCGCGCCGATCTGGAAGCCGCCGAGGCATCACCGGAGGCTCTCGCCGCAGGCAAGGAGATCCTCGAGGAGCTCATGCGCCACATCGGCTTCGCCGTCCAGGTCGAGGTCGAGACCGGCGATACCAGCCGTCTCAATGTCGTCGCCGACCCGGACGGACGCGAAGCCCTCGGCTCGCTCATCGGTCGCAAGGGCGAGCGCCTGTCGGCGCTCCAGCACCTCGTGAACCTGATGCTCTCGCGACGAATGGGCGAATGGACCCGCGTCCTCGTGGATGTGGAGGACTACCGCGGCCGGCGCGAGCGCCAGCTCCGCGACCTCGCGACGCGAGCTGCCGCCCGCGTGGAGGAGACCGGCAAGATGATCCAGCTCGAGCCGATGCCGGCTCTCGAGCGGCGTTGGATCCACCTCGCGTTGCGTGATCACCCGCAGGTCGCGACGCAATCCATTGGCGAGGAGCCCAACCGCCGGATCGTCGTGCTCCTGCGAGGCCGCTGATCCGCTTCCGGGGCGGGCGTGCGTCACGGGTGGAGGCTCCCGCGCGTCACGATCCCGCCCAACGAACGGATCTGCCCGGATCCCGCTGCTAGGATGACCCGGCTCCCATGACGACCGCACTCGATCCCACCGTCACCCGCGACGAACCGGTCCAGCCCACCGCCCGGCGCCGGCGACTGCTGCCGCGCATCCTGCTGTCCTTTGTGTTCGGCCTGGTGGCGGTCCTCGCGGTCGGGGTCGGCGTGCTGTATGCGTACGACCAGGAATATCAGGGACGGATCCTGCCCGGCGTCCACGTCGGCGACCTCGATCTCGGCGGCCTCACCCCCGAAGCCGCCGCGGCCAAGCTCCACATTGCGTACGACGGCCTCGGTACGGGCATGGCCGTGCTGGTCGACGGCGACAAGCAGATCGAGCTGCCGTTCACCCGCGCCCGGCGCGGGCCGGCGGTCGATACCATGGTCGCCCAGGCGATCTCGGTCGGCCGGGCGGGCAACCCCATCGAGCGCGCGATCGCCAACGCCCGGACCGCGATCCGGGGCGTCCAGGTTGCGCCGCAGGTCCGCTACGACCAGGAAGCGCTCACCCGCTGGGTCAACGCCCTCGCCTCCGCACAGCACGAGGCCCCCAGCAACGCCGTGATCACCCGGACCAAGGCCGGCTTCACGGTCACACCGAGCGTCACCGGCCGGCGGGCGGACCCCACGACCGTGATCGGCGAGCTCACGGCGGCCCTCGCCAAGCTGGACTCCCCGGCCGAGATCCGGGTCCAGCTCCCGTTCGTGGACCTCGTGCCCGACATCACGACCGACGAGGCAGCCGCAGCCGTCGTGGCCGCCAACCGCATCGCCGCCGATGTCCGGATCACGGATGGCGGCAAGTCCTGGACGGTCCCGGCCGCCACGATCCGGACCTGGCTCACCTTCCGCAAGACCACCGACGGCGGCTACGAGCCGGTCATCAACAACAAGCGCATCGACAAGGCCCTGGCCCCGATCGCCAAGGGCGTGGCACGTTCCGCCAAGAACGCGTCGTTCCGGTTCAGCGGCAGCAGGATCACTGGTGTGATCGCGTCGACCTCGGGCCGGGCGCTCGACACGAAGGCCACTGCCCGCAAGATCCAGGACCTCCTCGCGACGCGTGCGACGGGCGGGCCCACGAAGGCCGTCAAGGCGGTCCTGACGACGACCGAGCCCTCGCTGACCACCGCCGAGGCCAAGGCGGCCGCCCCGAAGATGCGCGAGATCTCGCGCTGGACGACCTATTTCTTCATCACCGAGCGAAACCACTTTGGGGCCAACATCTGGATCCCTGCGCTCGACATCGACGGGACCGTGGTCGCTCCGGGCGAGACATTCGACTGGTGGAACGCTGTCGGCCCGATCACGCGCGCTCGCGGCTACGGCGACGGCGGCGCGATCATCAACGGCAAGACGGAGCCGCAGGGCGCTCTCGCCGGCGGGATTTGCTCCTGCTCGACCACGCTCTTCAACGCCGCGCTCCGGGGCGGCTTCGAGATGGGTGCGCGGCGCAACCACTTCTACTACATCGACCGCTATCCGACCGGCCTCGACGCGACCGTCTTCAAGAGCTCGTCCGGCTCCACCCAGACGATGTCGTGGACGAACGACACCAGGTACCCGGTCCTGATCCGGGGGTTCAAGATCCGCGCCAACGGCAAGGGCTACGTCCGGTTCGTCCTGTACAGCGTCCCCAACGGACGCAAAGTGGTGATCTCCAACCCGATCATCAAGAACGTCCGGCCGGCGTCGGACACGGTGGTCTATACGACGAGCCTCGCACCCGGCGCCGCAGAGCGGGTCGAGTACCCGGTCAACGGGATGGACGTCTGGCGGACGGTCACGGTCTACCAGGGCGGCAAGGTCATCCACAAGACGACCTACTACTCGCATTACGCGCGGATCACCGGGGTCACGATGATCGGGCGGGCGGCCAACTAAGGCATCGCCTCGCGCCGGGCCGCTGCCCGGCCCACGTCACACGAGACGCGTCTCCTCTCCTCCGCTGATCTCGCCGTCGCCGACCGCGACCGCGCATGTCGGGCAGAACCAGCGGGCCTCGATGGGGGTCCCGCAGCGATCGTGACGAAGCGGCTCGCCACCCGTCCGGCGGCTCCCCCAGTCGGCCAGCAGCCGGAGCGCCGAGGCGAGGTCTCGGCCATCGCCGGTGAGCGTGTACTCCATCCGTGGCGGCCGGGTCGAGTACGGCGTCGAGACCAGGATCCGCTCTCGCTCGAGGCGGCGCAGGCGGTCGGTCAGGATGTTCGGTGCGATGGCCGGCAGCGCTTCGCGGAGCTCACCGAACCGGCGCGGACTCTCGAGCAACGCGTCGACGACCAGCAGCGACCAGCGATCTCCAACCCGGTCGAGAGCGGACTCGAGGCCGCTCGGTCCCGGCGGTGCAGCGGCGGACTCGGTCACGACGGACATCGTACCCGAGGGCTTGCGCTCGTTACCAGTCAGTTGTATGTTGCGATTTGCAACTGACCTTTCCCACGCGACGAACCTGGAGACCAGACCCAGATGTCCATCCTCGATGATCTCTCGAGCGCGATCCGCACCGTACACGAGTCTGCCGGCCCGGGCGTTGTCGGCATCGGCCAGCACATCCGCGGCAGCGGGGTCGTCATCGCTGACCGCCGCGTCCTCACCAACGCCCACAACCTGCGCGGCGACGAGGTGACCGTCACCTTCCGCGATGGCCGCACCGAGCGCGGCAAGGTCTGCGGCGTCGACCCCGACGGCGATCTCGCCGTGATCGATGTCGACACCACAGGCGCGACGGCCCTTGCCTGGTCCGACGCCGAGGCGACGATCGGCGACGTCGTGTTCGGCCTGGCCTCGACCGGGGCCGGTGCCGCCCGCGTGACGGCCGGCACCGTGTCCGCGATCGAGCAGACGTTCCGCGGGCCAGGCGGCAGCCGCATCGGAGGCAGCCTCGAGCACACCGCGCCGCTGGCGCCAGGTTCCTCGGGCGGCCCGCTCGTCGA
>JACDAH010000364.1 GCA_013695505.1 Chloroflexota bacterium
GGCGGCGGCCGTGGCGCCGACGGCGGCCGTGGCGCCGGCCGCAGCATCGGCCAGGCCGTCTTTTATCATCACCATGCAGAACGGGCAGCTCGTGGCCACGGTCGCGGCGCCGGTCTCGAGCGCCTGCCGGGTCCGCTCGGCGTTGATCCGCGTCCCGCGGGTCTCCTCCATCCACATCCGGCCACCGCCCGCGCCGCAGCAGAACGTGTTCCTGCCGCTCTTCTCCATCTCGCGCAGCTCGAGGCCCGGCACGGACCCCAGGACGTCGCGCGGAGCCGCGACCCCGCCGTTGTAGCGGGCCAAGTAGCACGAGTCGTGGAATGTCACCGACCCGGCAGCCGCCGCCCCCTCCTCGACCACGCGCAGCCGGCCGTCCGCCAGGAGTCCCTGGAGGTACACCGAGTGGTGCACGACCCGGAACGACCCGCCGAGCTGGCCATACTCGTTCGAGATCGTGTTGAAGCAGTGCGGACACGCCGTGACGATCGTGCGCTGACCCATCCCGTAGCGGTTCAGCGTCTCGACGTTGCCGCTCGCCAGGATCTGGAACACGTAGTCGTTGCCCATCCGGCGGGCCGGATCGCCGGTGCACGACTCCTCCTGGCCGAGGATCGCGAACCGAACCCCCGCCGCTGAGAGGCACGTGGCGAACGCCCGCGCGACCCGCTTGTTGCGCTCATCGAATGCTGCCGCGCAGCCGACCCAATAGAGGACCTCGAGCTCGTCGAGCCCGCCCGGCTCGGCGGCCATCGCGGCCACGGTCGCGACGGAGAACGGCAGCCCCCGCGTCCAGTCGGTCCTGGTCGAGGCCGGCTGGCCCCACGGATTGCCCTGGCCCTCCATTCCACGAAACGCGGCCGTCAGCTCTTGCGGGAACCGCGATTCCTCGAGGACGAGGTTGCGCCGGAGCCCGACGATCTTGTCGACGTGCTCGATCAGGACCGGACAAGCCTCGACGCACGCGCCGCAGGTCACGCAGTCCCACACGGCGTCGTATGGGATGGCGTCATCGACGATCGGGGCCGCCATCCGGGCCGCCTCGGGCGCGCCGCCGCCGAGCGCGTACGTCTCACGGACGATCGGGTTGTTGGGGATGAGGTCGAGGCCGTGCTCGGCATCGACCGACATGTCCCGGATCCCCATGATGAAGGCCTTCGGGTTGAGCGGCTTGCCGGTCGCGTTCGCGGGACAGGCTGCCTGGCAGCGGCCGCATTCGGTGCAGGTGAAGCCGTCGAGGAGGTCTTTCCAGCCGAGGTCCTGGAGCGACTTCAGCCCGAACGTCGCGTCCTCCCTCTCGAGGTCCATCTTGGGCAGCTCGCCGCGCGGCGCCAGCTTTCGATACCAGATGTTCGGGAACGAGGTCGCGATGTGGAGGTGCTTGCTGAACGGCAGGTACACCAGGAATGCGGCGACGAGCGCGATGTGCGCCCACCACAGGACGACGAACAGGCCCTCGACGACGTTCGGCGCGAGCACAGCACGGAGCGGCGCCGCGAGGAAGGCGGAAACGAAGGCGCCCGGCTGGTCGCCGAAGCGGGCGAATTCGGCGATCTCGGCGAACAGCTCCGTCGCGACGACGCCGCCGATCATCCCCAGGATCAGGAGCGCATCGCGGTTGAACGTCAGGCGGCGCGGCCGCGAGATGAGCCGGCGCTCGAACGCCCACAGGATCGAAACGATCACGATGACCGCGACGACGTTCTGCATCGCACTGATCGCCGTCCAGAGCGCCCCGTCGAACGGGGCTGACAGGATCGTCTCGATCACCCCTCCGGTAACGACGTTGGCGGTCCCGATCGTGAGGAGGACGAAGCCCCAGAAGATCCCGGCATGCATCAGGCCCGCCCGCGGATCCTTGAACATCCGTGTCTGGATGAGCGCGTACTGGACGAGACCGCCCAGGCGCCGACCGATGTCCCCGAACGGGCGCGGCTGCTCGACGGACGGGCGGGCGGCGGCGAATACGCGGAGGTGACGGGCCATGGCCAGGGCGAACATCGCAGCGGCACCCCAGAACACGACGAACGCGAGCGGGTAGGCGGGCACGTCGGCGAAGACCGGGAACATCAGTCGGACCCTTCCGGGGCCTCGTCGTCGGGTCGTCCGAACTCGTGCTGGTCCTCGGTGCTGTCACCGGGAGCGTCGCCCGTCTCTTGTTCGCCGGCGCCCCCCTCGCCGCCCGAGCCGTGGTCATGCGGTCCGGCCAGGGTCTCCAGCGCGTGCTCGAGGACCGGCACGATCGCCTCGAGCGATTCGCCCGCGGCCTTCGGCGAGCCCGGCGTATTCACGATCAGCGTGCGCCCGCGAACGCCGACGACCGCCCGACTGAGGACGGCGAACGGCGTGTGTGCCCGGCCGTCGGCCCGGATCGCCTCGGCCATGCCCGGCACCTCGTAATCGATCACGGCCTGCGTCGCCTGAGGCGTGACGTCGCGCGGCGTCAACCCGGTCCCGCCAGTGGTCACGATCAGACCATGGGCCTCCGACCCGGCGCGGAGCGCCTGCTCGATCGCGTCGCGATCGTCCGATACGACCACTCGCTCCACGAAGAAGCCCAGAGCGGTGAGACGCTCGGTGAGGATCGCGCCACTGGCGTCCTCGCGGGTGCCCGCCGCGCTCCGATCGCTCACGGTGAGGACGAGCGCGGTGCGATCGGTCGTCCGGCTGTCCTTCGGACGATGATCATCTGCCGAGCCCTTCGGCGGCCGGCCCTCGGTCATGCCCGCGGGCCCCGTCGGGTGCCTCCCGCGATCCGGCCGGCGGCCCGGTCCCCGGGCCGGCGCTGGTCGGGTTCGCGAACGGCGTCGAGTTCGGCCGGGCGATGCCATTCGCCGCTCTTGCCGCCCGTCTTCGAGATGAGCCGAACCGCCCGGATCTCGACCCCGCGCTCGACGCCTTTGACCATGTCGTAGATCGTCAGGGCGGCGACCGAGGCTGCGGTCAGAGCCTCCATCTCGACCCCCGTCGGGCCGGTCGTGGCGGCCTCGGCGCGGACGCGCAGCACACCGCCAGCCCGATCGGGCGTGACCGCAACCACCAGGTCGGTGAGCGCCAGCGGGTGGCAGAGCGGGATCAGCTCGCTCGTCCGCTTGCCGCCCATGACGCCGGCGAGCTCCGCGACCCCGAGGACATCGCCCTTCTCTCCGCCGCCGTCGATCACCATGCTCATCGTCTCGGCCGACACCGCGACCAGCGCCTCGGCGACGGCGCGCCGGGCGGTCGACGGCTTGTCGGAGACGTCGACCATCCGCGGCCGGCCGGACCGATCGACGTGGGTCAGGCGGCGGCGTTCCGAGCGGGGCGGGATCTCGCGAGCCATGGCTCCTCCAGTATCGGTCGATCGAGCGGGTCGCGGGTGGCGACTTCGGCGCGAAGGCGCGACAGCGCGCCGATCAGGGCACATCAGTCGTGGTCCAGCCACCACAGGTCGACGGGCGAACCCGCCTCCAGTCGATCGACGTTTTCGGGCACGATCGCGAGGGCGTCGGCCATCGCCAGGGCCGATAGCACATGGCTCCCCTGCCCTCGCCCGCCGCCGGCGAGCCGGACCCGGACGCGGCCCTCGCCGTCGCGCGCCGCGCCTCCGCCCTCGTCGCGCTCGGCGACGACCCGCAGGAACGCCCGTCGGCCAGCGCCCTTGGACGCCGGATCCAGGAGGACCGCACGATCCGGCGAGCGAACGAGTCGCGCCACCGGCAGCCCGGCCAGGCGGCGGATCGCCGGACGGACGAACAGCTCGAAGGTCACGAAGCTCGAGACCGGGTTGCCGGGGAGACCGAACAGCAGGGTCCGGGCACCATCCGGACGATCGACCACGCCGAACGCGAACGGCTTGCCCGGCTGGACGGCGACCCGCCACAGCTCGATCCGGCCGATCTCGGCGAACGCGGCCCGGACGACGTCGTAGGGTCCGACCGAGACGCCGCCCGACACGATGACGGCATCGACGTCGCCGGAGCGGGCGATCGCGATCCTGGCGCGAACATCTTCGACCCGGTCGGCGGCGATCCCCAGGTTGAACGCCTGGGCGCCGGCTTCCTCGGCCAGGGCCGAGAGCCCAGGTCCGTTCGCGTCGGGGATGCCGGCAGGTCCCAGCGCGCGGCCGGCGGCGCGAACCTCGTCGCCGGTGGCGAGGACCCCGACCCGGGGCCGGCGATGGACGAGGACCGTCTCGTTGCCGGAACCGGCCGCCAGGGCGATGGACGCGGGCGATAGCAC
>JACDAH010000399.1 GCA_013695505.1 Chloroflexota bacterium
GCGCTGCCCGGCGCGTTCACGCATCCGCAGTGGACGTTCAGCCCGCGAGCGAGCCCGTCGGTTCGAGGACCTCCTCTTGCCCGCCGACCTCGTCCCAGATCCGCACCTGGCGGCTCTCCTTGATGTAGAGCCCCCCGATCACGACCGTGATCAGCGCGACCGCGATCGGGTAGATCAGGCTGGCGTAGATGTTGCCGGTCGCCGTCAGGATCAAGCCGGCGATCAGCGGCAGGAAGCCGCCGAACCAGCCATTCCCGATGTGGTACGGGATCGACAGGGACGTATACCGGATCCGGGCCGGGAAGTACTCGACGAGGAAGGCCGCGATCGGCCCGTAGACCATCGTCACGAAGATCACCTGGATCCAGACGAGCGCGATCAGCGGCAGGATCTCGGGCTGAGCGACGCTCGCCTTGCCGTCGGCCCCGGCGAACTTCCCGAGCGTGGCGCTGAAGGAGCCCTGGGGATGGGCGAACTGGGTCATCAGGTTGTAGATCGGGAAGTAGCTGATCGCGGCGAGCAGACAACCGGACAGGATCACTTTCTTCCGGCCGATCTGGTCGGAGAGGCGACCGAAGACGTAGAAGAAGGGGACCGCCAGGACCAGGGCGGTCCCGACGATCATGTAGGCGTCGGTGTACTTCACGCCGAGGATCGTCCCGAGAAAGAACAGCGACTGGAACTGACCCTGGTACCAGACGACCGCCTGGCCCGCCGTCGCTCCGAACAGGGCGAGGAGGATGAGCCGACGGTTCCCAGAGTTGCCGAAGCTGTCGCGCCACGGTGAGGTCGACGCCTTGCCGCTTGCCTTCAGACGGCTGAACAGCGGGGTCTCCTGGAGCCGCAGCCGGATGAAGAGCGCGATCGCGACCAGGATGACCGACAGGATGAACGGGATCCGCCAGCCGTAGCTCGTGAAGTTCTCCGACGACATCGATGACCGCGTCACACCGACGACGATCAGCGCCAGGAGCAGTCCCAACGTCGCCGTCGTCTGGATCCAGCTCGTGTTTCGACCGCGATGCTCATCCGAGCTGTGCTCCGCGACGTAGATCGCCGCGCCGCCGTACTCGCCGCCAAGCGCCAGACCCTGAGCGAGCCGGAGCAGCACCAGGATGATCGGCGCGAGGATGCCGATCTGGCTGTACGTCGGCAGGATGCCGACCGCGGCCGTCGAGAAACCCATGATCGTGATCGTCAGCAGGAACGTGAACTTTCGCCCGGTCAGATCGCCGATCCGACCGAAGAACGCTGCGCCGAACGGCCGGACCGCGAATCCGGCGCCGAAGAAGGCGAGCGAATACAGCAGGCCGGCGGCATCGTTGCCGGGGGGAAAGAACTGGGTGCCGAAGAAGGCAGCCAGAACCCCGTATAGATAGAAGTCGTACCACTCGATGATCGTGCCGGCCGCCGAGGCCGAGATCACGAACGGCAGCTTGTAGGTGGGAGCAGCTTGCGCGGACGTGGCCAAGGTGGGCTCCTTCACTCACGAAGGGGGAAACACTCTGCCCCGGCAGATGACGCTTCGGGAGAACGCCGGGGTGGCTCTCGGCACGTGGTCCGCAGTCGCGACCTCCTCTCCCTCGAATGGGATCCGTGGGGCGCGGATCCTCTGTAAGGAAGCAGGTATCGGGCGCACGCTAACGCCGCAGGCAACGGCTCGTCAATCTGATTCGGCTACACTCGCCGCCCATGACATCCGACGTCGCGCCGGCGAACGGCCGCGCCCCGCTCGCCGCCAACCCGAGCCGGCCGCGAACGTTCTCGGGGATCCAGCCGTCGGGGGTTGTCCATCTCGGCAACGACCTCGGGGCGATCCGCAACTACGTCGCACTCGCCGACCAGTACGAGGCGATCTACTGCATCGTCGACTACCACGCCCTGACCAGCACCCACGACGCGGACGCGCTCCGCCAGCAGACCCGTGAGATGGCGGCCAGCCTCCTCGCCCTCGGCCTCGATCCCGACCGCTGCACGCTCTTCGTCCAGAGCCATCGCCCGGAGCACGCCGAGCTGATGTGGCTCCTCTGCACCGTCACCCCGGTCAGCTGGCTCGAGCGCACGCCGACCTACAAGGAGAAGGTCCAGCAGCAGCCCGACGACGTGAACCATGGGCTGCTGACCTATCCCGTCCTGCAGGCTGCCGACATCGTCATCTACAAGGCGTCGATGGTGCCCGTGGGGCGCGACCAGGCGGCGCATCTCGAGCTGTCGCGCGAGATCGTCCGGGCCTTCAACCGGCGCTACGGCGAGACATTCCCCGAGCCCAAGGCGGTCTACACGGAGGCGCCGGTCGTCCTGGGCACCGACGGCGTGAGGAAGATGAGCAAGTCGGTCGGTAACACAATCGACATCCTCGGCGAGCCGGATCTGGTCCGGAAGCAGGTGATGTCGATGGTCACCGACACGCAGCGGATCAAGCGGACCGACCCGGGTCGGCCGGAAATCTGCAATGTCTGCCAGCTCCAGCGGTTCTTCGGCGACGACTACGAGGACCTGTGGGAGGGCGAGCGGACGGCCCGGACGGGCTGCGTCGACATGAAGAAGGTCCTCGCCGAGCGGATCATCCGCCACTATGCCCCGGCCCGGGAGCGCTACGCCGAGCTCATGGCCCACCCGACCGAGATCGAAGGCATCCTCGAGGCGGGCGCCGATCGCCTCGCGCCGGTGGCCACCGCGACGATGGCCGAGGTCAAGGAGAAGATGGGCCTTCGGTAGGTGCCAGATCGCCGGGGGCGACGCGCGCCCGCGGCCGCGCGGCCACTCGCGGACTGCATTCCAGTGGGAGCGGCATTCCGGCCGTTGGACGGCCTCAAGGCGGTGCAGAGCCGGTCCAGAGGCGCCAGCCCGAGCGCGAGCCCTCGAAACGGTCGCAAGCAACCCGCCATGAGCCGCCTCCTGTGGTGATCGTGCTTGTGGGAGCGGAATCGGCGAGGTCAAGGCCGGCTCGGCGTCGGAGGCGGGCGCCGCGCGACGAGCCGCGCACGACCCACGACGTGCGGCGTCTACCATGGACGCGGCTAGGGATGCTCGCTCGAGGGAGAGGCGTGACCGAGAGACAACGGCGCTGGCTGACCGCGGTGCTCGTGCTCGGCACGGTCGTCCTCGCGATGGTGACGATCGATCTCACCGCGAGCGTCTTCTACGCGTTCGGCGACGTCCTGCTCGTGTTCTTCCTCGCCTGGCTGCTCGCCTTCATTCTCAGCCCCGTCGTCGCCGGCCTGACCCGGCTCGTGCCGGTGCTGCCCCGGATCGGCGCCGTGGTCCTCGTCTACGCCACCCTCGTCGGCGCGATCGTCCTGGTCGTCGTCCTCGTGGCCGGCGCGCTGGCCCAGTCGATCACCGCCTTCGTCGTCGGCGTGCCCCAGCTCCGCGGCCAGCTGCCGGAGCTCCTCGCGGCATGGCAGGAGCGGCTGACCGCGCTCGGCCTCAATCAGGTCGACCTCGTTGCCCAGGGCACGAGCTTCCTCGACAACCTCGCGACCTACGCCGCCCAGCTGGCGGGACCGGTCCAGTCGCTGGCCGTCGCCAGCTTCGGGGCACTGGGGAACCTGCTCATCGTCCTGATCCTGTCCCTGTACATGGTCGTCGACCGCGACGCGATCCTGTCCTTCTTCTTCCGGATCGTCCCGCCGAGCATGAAGGACGAGGCGCGCCTCCTTGAGACCAGCGTCGCCCGCTCGTTCGGTGGCTTTCTCCGCGGCCAGGCCATCCTCGGCATCGTCTATGCCGCAGTCGCGGCACTGGCGAGCGCGTTCTTCCACCTCGACTACCTCCCGGTCACCACGGCCGCGTCCGGCGTCCTGATGGCGATTCCCTTCTTCGGTCCGTTCGTCGCGTGGGCGCCGCCGGTCATCGTCGCCTTCCTCACCTCCGGCGACTCGGCCTTGCCGACGGCGCTCATCATGGGCATCGGCTGGGTGGTCGTGATGAACGTCCTCCAGCCGCGCCTCATGCAGGAAGCGGTCGGGATCCATCCGATCGTGGTTCTCGGCTCGGTCCTGATCGGGAGCAAGGTCGCCGGCGTCGGCGGGGCGATCTTCGGGATTCCGGTCGCCGCGGTCCTGTCGGCGTTCTTCTTCCACTTCCTGA